>DYPF01000038.1:0-7342 GCA_020720105.1 Chloroherpeton thalassium | reverse complement strand
TGAGGGGGAATAAAAATAAAATCCCCCTCTGTGAGGGGGAATAAAAGGGGGAGGAAAATAATATGAAATTTTGATAATAATATTTAAATAAAGGTAATTTATGTCAGACCAATTTAATCCTCAATTTCAATCACCACAACCTTATGTGCCAATGGCAAAGCGAAAAAGCAATTGGATATTGCCAACAATTTTGATAATTGTCATATTGTTTTTAATCTCATTGCCATTTATCATAATTGGCAGTTTGTTTAGCGGTTTTTCGAGTGAATTCGAAGATAAACCAGTGGAAATTACTGACAATTCAGTAATGACTATAACATTAGATTCATTTACAGAAGCTCCCGAAAAGGATCCATTTGCAGTATTTTCGGGCAATCTATCCCGTAACACTATGTTTAGTGTAGTAAAATCAATCGAAAATGCTGCCGATGATGATAGAATCAAAGGTATTGTATTAAAAGAAGGTATGGGTAATTTCGGCTTTGGAATGGCTCGCGAAATTTCCGATGCACTCAATAAATTCAAGGAATCGGGCAAATTCATTTATTCATATTTATCTTATGCCAAAGAAAATACATATTATTTGGCTTCAATTTCGGATAGTATTTTTGCACCAAAAATGGGCTTCTTCGAAATTAACGGATACGGAGTATCTAGCTTATTCCTCAAAGGTTTCTTTAATAAAATTGGCGTTGACTTTTATGTAGAACATTTCGAAGATTTCAAGTCTGCCGGCGAAGGTTTCTCACGCGATAAATATAGCGATTCTTCAAGAAAACAATTGAAAGTGTTGTTGCAGGATAGATTTAACGAATTTGTTGCTCAAGTAGAGAAAAATCGTAAAATTGACAGGGACAAATTATTATTTGCAATCAATCAAGGTCAGTATTCCACCGATTCATTAATTGCATATAAAATGATTGATGGAATTTGCACTCCAAGTGAATTTAAAGATAAAGTATATTTCAAAATTCACAAAAAAATGCCTATTGAAAAAGAATGTAAAGAAGATGAAGAAGATGAAGAAGGCAAAAACAAATGTGATAAAGTAAACTATGTTAGTGTTTACGATTACGTATCGGATAATGACAGCAAATCTGATGTTTATAAGAATGATGTGAAAATTGCATATATCGAAGCATCAGGCGAAATTACAACTACAAGTAGCCAAGGCGATGCAATGGCTGAAGGCATAACAGACGGCAGATTAATCAAAGATATCGAAGCCGCTGGACGCGACAAAGAAGTTAAAGCAATCATTTTGCGAATCAATAGTCCTGGCGGAAGTGCATTGGCAAGTGATAATATTTGGCAAGCAATCAAAAAAGTTCGTAAAAACAAACCAGTATATGCTTCGATGAGCGATGTGGCCGCATCAGGTGGATATTATATTGCAATGGCTTGCGATACAATTGTGGCATATCCTAATACAATTACAGGTTCAATTGGCGTAATATCAATGGTTCCAAACGCAAGTGGAATGATGCAAAAATTAGGAATTACTATAGATACTTTGAATATTGGTGATAATTCTCAATTTATGAATGGTGCGTATCCGTTTTCGGACAAGGATAAAACAAAATTCCGTAACTTAATGCAAACTATATACTTCGACTTTGTTACTAAAGCCGCTGACTCTCGCAAGATGTCTTTCGATAAAATGCGTTCATTCGCAAAAGGACGCGTTTGGAGTGGCGAAGATGCACTACAAAATGGTTTGATTGACCAACTTGGTAATATTTCAACAGTGTTTGATATTGCTAAAAAGCGAATTGGTGTGCCCGAAGGCAAAAAAGTATTAGTTGATTTCTATCCAAAAAGTGAAGATAGTTTTGAGGAATTTTTAGAATTTATCAAGAATTTCCGCAAAATTAGTGCTAAAGATATTTCGCCATTAAGCAAACAAATTGAAACTTTTGCATTTGCAGATAAATTATTCAGCATAATGCCTAAAACTATTCAAGCACAAATTTTATATAATTTGAGATTGATGGAAATATCCAAAAAAGAAAGCGTATTATTAACTTTACCATATTATATTAATTAGTTTAAAGGAAAAATTAATGTTTAAAAGAATTTCTATAGTTGCAGTTTTTATCGCTGCAACTTTTTTATTAAGAGCAGAAGAAGGAATGTGGACATACTTCAATCTGCCATTGAATGATTTAAAATCAAACTACAATTTTTCACCAACTCAAGAGTGGTTAGACCACGTAAGATTATCCTCTGTTCGTTTTATGGATGGCGGTTCGGGTTCATTTGTTTCTCCTGATGGTCTTGTAATGACAAATCATCACGTTGGTGTAGGACAAATTGCAAAGTTATCAACTGCAGAAAGGGATTTAGTTGCAGAAGGATTTTATGCACAAGAGTACAAACAAGAATTAAAATGTGCAGACTTGGAAGTGAATATTTTAGTGAAAATGCAGAATATCACTGACCAAATTAAAGGTGCTGTTACTTCTGGGATGTCCGCAAAAGAGGCACTCGATGCCAAGCAACATAAAATTGACCAAATTGAAAAAGAAGAAACTACCAAGTCTGGTTTGCGTTCTGATGTTGTATCGTTCTACACAGGCGGAGAATATTGGTTATATCAATATAAAAAATATACAGATGTTCGATTGGTTTTTGCACCTGAACGTCAGGCTGCGTATTTTGGTGGAGATAATGATAATTTTACTTATCCTCGTTGGAACTTTGACGTTACTTTCTTCCGTGTGTATGATAATGGCAAACCCTTAAAAAGTAAGGACTTCTTTAAATGGAGTGAAGGTGGTGCAAAGGAAAATGATTTAGTATTTATGTCGGGAAATCCAGGTGGCACAAGCAGACTTAAAACATTATCTCAAATCAAATTTGCACGCGATTATTCACTTCCAATTAGGATTGAATTTATTCAAACAACATTAGATGCGTTGCGAAATTATGCACGGACAAGTGAAGAAGCAGCAAGACGCGCATTAATTTATCAGTTTGGATATGAGAATAGCAAAAAAGCAATTTCAGGTCAATATAATGGTTTGAAAAATCCTGAAACTATGGAAATAAAAGCAAAACAAGAGGCAGACTTTATCGGTCAAATCAAACAAAGTAAAGAATTGAGCGATAAATATTTAAAATACTTCGACCAAGTTGACCAATTATTAAAAGAGTACGAGAAAAATTATTATAAACGTTCTTATCGTAGTATCAGTTCCAAAATTTTTGGATTTGCTTTAGGAATAGTTCGTTATACAACCGAAAGCCAAAAACCCGATATGGATAGATTGCCCGGCTATAATGATGCAGCACTTCATTCAATGAAATTCAGATTAACCTCGCCCGCACCAGTTTATAAAGATGTTGATAAAGCATTAACTTGGGCAGGAATAAAATTGGGAATTGGCAAATTATCTGTAGCTGATGAATTTTGGAGACAAGTATTCGAAGGTTCAGATCCACGCGAATTTATGAATAGTTTTATTGATAATTCACAATTAGACAATGCAGAATTCCGCACAAAGTTAATCGAAGGGGGAATGAAAGCATTAGAAAATTGCAAAGATCCTGCAATTAAATTAGCATTGAAATTAGATAAATATATGCGTACTGATGATAAAAATTATCGTGATAATTTTGAAAGTAAACTTGCAGAAGCACAAGAAAAAATAGCAGAAGCAAGATTCCTAATTTATGGAAATTCCAAATATCCCGATGCTAATTTCACTTTGCGATTAACTTACGGACAAATGAAAGGTTACGAAATGAATGGAACTAAAGCCCCCGCATTTACTACATTATATGGTATGTGGGATAGGTCTATATCGTTTGGCGAAACCGGTGATTATGCACTTCCAAAAAGATTTTGGGATAAATATACGACTTTAAATTTAAGGACGCCTATGAATTTTGTAAGTACTTGCGATATTATCGGAGGCAATTCTGGTTCGCCAACAATTAATAAAGATGCCGAAATTGTGGGAATTGTTTTTGATGGCAATATCGAAAGCCTTGTAGGTGATTATGTATATGATATTACTTCCAATCGTGCATTGAGTGTGCATTCCGATTTTATCATATATGCTTTGCGAAATTTATACGATGCAGGAAAATTAGCAGATGAATTACAAGGGAAATAAAAGTAGTTCGTTAATTAATTTTTATTATTAATTTATTATTAAATTTTTATTATTAATCAACAAAAAGGAAAAGAAATGGACATAGCAAAAATTCAAATCGCTTTGAAAGAATTAGGAATTGATGGCTGGTTATTTTATGATTTTCATAATCGTGATGCAATCGCTGCAAGAATATTAAACAGAGATAAAAGTAAAATGGCAACTCGGCGCTGGTTTTATTATATTCCAACCGAAGGCGAACCAATGAAATTGGTACACAAAATTGAACCTTGGCAATTAGACTCATTGCCAGGCGATAAATTAATTTATTTACCTTGGGAACAACAGCAAGCTCATTTACGCACAATTCTTGGTAATGCAAAAAAAGTTGCAATGCAATATTCTCCAAATAATGCAATCCCTTATGTATCGATTGTAGATGGCGGAACAGTTGATTTAGTGCGTAGTTTTGGAATTGACGTTGTTACAAGTGCCGATTTAGTTAGCACTTTCGAATCTCATTTATCAGAAGCTGACCTGAAGATGCACATTGACGCATCGGTGCCAATGCAAATGGTGAAAGACGAAGCTTTCCGCGAAATCAGTCGCAGAATTAAAGCTGCAAATAATCCAACTGAATACGAAATTATGTTATTTATGCAAGATACGATGCATAAGAATAACTTGATTTTCTCAGATGGACCAATTGTCGCTGTAAATGAACACGCTGCAGATCCACACTTTGAGCCAACTGAAGCAAATACTCATACAATCAAGGAAGGCGATTTGGTTTTGATTGATTTATGGGCAAAATTCAATGTTCCCGGTGGAATTTATTACGATATTACTTGGATGGGTTTTGTTGGAACTGAAGTACCCGAACACATTACAAAAATCTTCAAAGTAGCAACAGACGCACGTGATGCAGCAATGAATTATGTAAAAGCAAACTTTGCAAATGGCACTTCAATTCGCGGATGTGATGTAGATGATGTTTGCCGTAAAGTTGTTGTTGATGGTGGCTATGGTGAATATTTCACACATAGAACAGGGCATAATATTGGCGAAGAAGTTCATGGCAATGGCACACATATCGATAATTTAGAAACCAAAGACGAAAGATATTTGATTAATGGTTCTTGCTTCTCGATCGAGCCAGGTATTTATATGCCTGACGAAAAAATTGGCTTCAGAACTGAATTAGATGTGTATATTACTAATGATGGTAAAGCAGAAGTTGCTGGACCTATTCAATACGATATTATAAAGATTATGTCGTTAGACTAAAATTATAGTATGATTTTATTAGTAAGAATTGCAAATTTATGTGGCTTTTCTATTGTTATTAGTTGAGTTTTGCATAATTTTGTAATTCTTAAAAAGTGCTTCCTTAGCTCAGCTGGTAGAGCAACTGACTCTTAATCAGTAGGCCATAGGTTCGAGCCCTATAGGGAGTACGCCCGTAAAACCCGCATTTAGCGGGTTTTTTATTGGAAAGTGGCTACCCTGCTATTTCACGAATTATCACGAATTGTAATAAAATATTGGTCAAATTTAGGTCAAGTGATGGGCATATAAAAATCGCCCTAAAATAGGGCGACCTTTTATATATTCCTATTTAGGATTTCTTTATGGATGATATTACGTAGTGTTTTTCGACGTTCTTCTTCGGGTAATTTTGCAAGGAATGAATTTAATGTTCCATCGTTTTCTGCTTTCAATAATTCATAAGTTTTGGTTATTACTTTTTCAGGGAATGAATTATCGCACAAGAACAATTCTTTGTCTTCAATGATAACATTAGCTGAATTATCGCAACTTTCTGCAATTTCGGGCAAGTGATTATAATCTGGATTATCGCTTATATTTCCTGTTACGTGATGTTTGTCGGTTAATTGCAATGCAAAATCTTGATGATTGAATGCCCACTTTGCACTTTGCGAAATACCAGCTAAAAGCAAGTGAATATTAGCACTTCCATCAGGAGTACGCAATTCCACTGTTTGATGCACTTGTTGCTCAAATTCATCGCTCTGCTTTGGATTGATTGTATCAGACAATTTACCTGTATTTCCCCAAGCAAGTGGCACTCTAATCATAGCCGAACGATTCATTTCGCTCCAGCAAACTTTAGTTGGTGCTTCTTGGTGAGGTACCAGACGTAAATACGAACCCGAAACAAGATTACCAAATGCAGTTAGGCTTGGAGCAAATTTTACTAATCCGCCAATTAGTGTTTTTGCTTCGATTGATAAACTTCCATCTTGTTCAATCATAATATTTTTGCCATCTTTCATTAAAGCTAAATGAAAATGCAAACCGCTACCTGCATGACCAATTTCCAATTTTGGATAAAATGTTGCCACAGCATTATGGCGAGCAGCTATATTATGAATCATCCACTTAGAAATTACTGCAATATCGGCAGCCTCCTCAATTGGAGTTAGCGAGAATTCCACTTCCACTTGCTCGGCAATTTTATTATTTAATTGTGCATAATCCGAAACAACTTTATCAATTGCTCCCACTTCATAATGAGCATATTTGATGTTTCCAAGAGTACGAGAAATCGCATTGACAATTTCCTCCAAAATAGCACTACTTTTTACATAAGGAGAGCTGGAATGATAGCCACTTTGAGGTTGCAATCGGTAAAGATTAGTTTTGGATTCTTGAATTAAATAAAACTCAAGTTCACCGAGTGCGTATAATCGCAAGCCTGTCTTTTCTTGAAGATCATTAGCAATTTTAAGTAAAATATTATCAGGAGTGAAATTTGCAAGATTGCCATCTTTATCAAAAAAGCGACAAATAAAATCTAAGCTCTTAGCATCAAAAGGATTAATAAAGGCTGTTTTATAAGAAGGCACAACATACAAATCGGACTTGCCCGTATCCACAACACCCTTGAACAAAGAAGAGCCGTCAACGCGTTCGCCATCGGTTAAGATGTGAATAGCTTGTTCAAAATTTGTAATTGGAATTCGTAAGTCTTTGATTTTCCCATCCCAACCTGTGTAGTGGAATGTAATTTTCTCGATTTCTTTCTCGAGTATAACTTTGATTAAATCATTAATTTCCCATTCATACTTAGATTTACCAGTAATTTTTTGAATAGGATTTGTTAAAGCGAAAAAAGTGTTATTATTCATAAAAATCTATAAAAATAATTATTTAATAATTCAAAATTACAAAAAGTAAATAAACAAATTGTAAATAAAGCATTTAGTTTGAGTGAAAAA
>DYPF01000283.1 GCA_020720105.1 Chloroherpeton thalassium | reverse complement strand
TTGCAGCGATATTTGGACGAATATTTTTATCGGTTAAACAGGTCTATCTTTAAAAGTACGATCTTCGACAATTTATTCAGAAGAATGGTCGCACATGAAAATAGCAGTTGGTCTCTGATTGTATTACGTAAGTAAATAAGTCTATAAAATAATTTTCATTCAATAAATATTTTTCTAACAACATTAAAGTCTGTTCCAATAATTTTGATAAAGTAAAGCCCCCTAGCTTGCCCTTTCATATCAATATAATTTTTATCTTTCATGTCAGATTGGAGTATAATAAGCTTACCTTCAATATTATATATCTCAATTCTGTCTAAATATTTCGCATTTATCATTACAATACCATCTGAAGGATTTGGATAAATTTCAATTTCATTTTTTTCATTACCCACCGCTATGTTTGTACTAGTTGAATTAATCGGACAACTCACAGTATCCCAAAATAAAAAATTTGCCTCACAATCTGTTTTAATCAATCTGTTTCCGTTGGCTGCAATATAACCTTTATCAATTGTTTGCTGCCAGAAACTGGGATTTATCGTATTGCTTTTTGTAAAAACAATATTACCATTCTGATTAATTTCTTTAAAATAATTTAATCCAAATACTGCAAAACCACTATCAGCTGTTTGTGTAATACAAGCAGTGCCTTGTCCCAAATTATTAACCCATAACAAATTGCCCAAATTATCTGTTTTGAATGCAACCTGATAAAAATCAGAATCTTTAACTGCAACAATAAAACCATTATCAGGTGTAATATCCAGATAGGCTTTTACATTCCACATTCCCCAAGGAAAAATTTTTGTCCATAAAGTATCTCCTTCATTATCAAGTTTCAACAACCATGTTTTTACATCAGGATAAGCAAAAACACTTCCCGCTGCAACAATATAACCACCATCAGAAGTCTGCCTGATACAGGAGGCCTGATCTTCACCATATAACTGATATGATTTATTCCATATTTCATTACCCATGCTGTCTGCTTTCACAATATAAACATCAGCACTAGTTCCATTATCAGCAGCGTAACCTGTCATTACAAATCCTCCATCAATTGTTGGCTCAACCCATTGGCCCATGCTTCTTCTAGGCCTTTCATAAGTTTTTGTCCATAAGGTATCACCCAGATTATCAAGACGTATCAGCAGATATTTACTTAATGGATATGGAGGATTTTGAGCACAATTTATACAACTGATATAGGCATATCCACCACCATTAAGTTCTCTGACAATGCTTCCTTCTATGCACATTCCATCTATCGCTGTAAAATCATAATTTTTCTCCCATTGAATATTTCCTAAAGAATCTGTTTTTAAAATATAATGATCATAATTCCAATCATTTATCAAGGCATCCCATCTTTGATAATATCCACCTGCGATATAGCCTTTATCTGATGTTTGCCAAACATTTTCTATCACAGTATTTGTCTGATAAGTTTTGTTAAAAACTATTTGAGAAAATACATTTTGTGAGATAATTTCAATAAATAGCAATACAATTATTTTATATATCTTACTCATATTCATATTATTACTAGGTTTTTTATAAATATCTTTTACTGTTTTGTTAAATTTATATTGTAGTTGTGTCTATAGATTCTGTTTCATATACTTGAAACACACAGAAACCCTTATGAACTATACACTTTATTCCGTCTTTAATTCAAAATAATTTTCTTTGTCTTTACAAACGAATCTCCAATAATGCGTATAAAATAGACAGTATTATTAAACTCTGATAGGTCTATAACTTGGGTATTTTTAAACCGTTTTATTAAATTACCATTAACATCCAATATCTCAATAAACTCATTTTCAATAGTAACATTTATGGTTCCATTTGTCGGGTTAGGATATATTATTAAATCCCCTTCTGAATCGAAGCTATTATCTTGAATACCTGATGAATTATTTTTTTCAATTACGAAATACAGTTGACTTGTGCCAATAATATCATTCCATTCACTTGCAATGCCTAACATTGTTGTACCTGATGGCCAGCCAGCAAGGGCAATGGCTGCATTATCTTGACCTGATCCATAATTATCAGGCTCATGCGGAGTTGCAGTACTAGTACCTCCCCAGTTGACATATGCTCCGCTAATTGCAACCCCATTATTTACTCCATTATCGCCCTGTCCTGTCCAAAAATTTGAACCGGCGTTGTCATTGTTTCCATCCCATAACCAAGTTCCTTCAGTTTGTTGATCTGTTGCTCCAATCCAAACATAGGCAATACCACCTCCATTTGCAATTGCAGTATAGGTTGGTGATACACCAGCTCCACCAATAATAGCATTGTAAACAGCATTTTGCTCATTCAGGTCATTTATTTCAACTAAATAACCATTTCGCTCAACTGCACAAGCAGAAGCATCAACCCAAGTTTTAGTTTCCTTTACAATTTCGTATGTTGTACCATTATACGTAAAAGTATAAATATTCGCACTATCAGCACATTGTGAAAACAAAGGTGAATACATAATGAACACTGCAATTACTGTAAAAATAAGTTTCATATCAATTAAATTATGGTGGGTTCTAAAAATTCATTTTCCTGAACTTTCCTGCGCACAAATCAGAACCCGTTTAAATTTGTGCTAAAAAAGTGCTGCAATATTACATTTAATTTTTCAATTTAAGTTCAATAAATTCAGTTATTTTTGTTTTTCTCGCAACCAACTAACTAACTAATTAAATAACAGGATATTAAGATTTAAATAAATCTAATCTTTGAACCTGTTCAAATCTAAAAAGATTGTAAGTAAGATTTATAAGACCTATGATTCCAGTTGCTCTTACTATTCCAATTGATTTCAAAACTAAACCATTCATGCTTTGCTCCATAAATCCGAAATATTGTGCAAACCGAATACAAAACCAAACTTGTTTGGATTTTGTTGAG
>DYPF01000282.1 GCA_020720105.1 Chloroherpeton thalassium | reverse complement strand
ATGTTCAAAAAGGATTAAAATAATTAATTAATTAAAATTTCAGTTAAAGATATTATTATTTATATATATAATCATGAATACTCTTATGAAAACATTGCTCGAAAGTTACAACATCAATGATGTTAATTATTCACAAAAGGTCAAAACAAAGGTTGATCAATATTGGAACAGTCTTACCCCGATTGATGGCTCAAACGACCCCAAACGTCTTAACTCAAAAAGTGTATTTCTTTCAAAATTAAAAAGTGCTATCTTATCGGAATTGCCTGGTGTTTCTACTGGTAACGCTGAATTCGATAAATTAACTTTGAAAGAGCAACATTTATTAAAACTTCGCAATCCACATCTGATAGGATCTGTTATACCCGAAAATTTGAATGGTTTAGCACTCTCAAATGATGAAACACGACAATTAAAAAAATTGAGAGCCGAAATATTTAATGATAAAATTAACCAAGAGCCGTTAGTTATTTCTGGCGATGAACTGTTAGCAAAGATGATGCCTTTGTTGTTAAAAGATAATCTTGTAAAAGAAGTAGTGCCTGCGCTATTACTTGCAACTGGACGCAGAACTATTGAAATATTAAAGACTGCAAAATTCACACTGCGTGAAGATATGAAGGCCGACGGTTATAAATGTATCTTTTCGGGACAAGCAAAAGCCGGATTAGATGAAAAAGACTGTTATGAAATCCCACTATTGGCACCGTTTTATCTTGTCGAATTTGCATTACAAACAGTACGGAGACAATTTGATGCCACCAATGTCAGTGCCGAACAAGTCCATCAGATTTATGCAAGGCAATTAAATACTTACATACATAAACTTGTTGGAGTCAATGCACATGCTTTAAGAAGTATCTACGCTATGTGCTGCTATACATTAAATAAAAATGTTTCTTCAATGATTGGGTATATCGCAACAATATTAGGACATTCTAATAACATGAATGCTGCATATTATCAAACTATCAATGTTGAAAAATTAACTGGACCATATCAACATGTTGAGCAGGCCAAACTTGAAGCAATTAATGAAGATCAAGGGTGGGTTTTCATATCTAAACCCGAATCTAAGCGTATTGATTCAATCAAAGAAATGATGGCTCAAGGAAAAAGAATTACTGCTACTTCAGTCAGAAATCATGGCGGTGGGACAATGGCTGTTATTCAGAAAGTTATTCAAAATAATTTAGAGCGTATTGAAAAACATAATAAAAATTTATAATTCATATAGTATATGACTGAACAAGTGCAAATTAATAGAAAAGATGAAATAATCCGAGAATATTTGAACGACCCAAAGACTACCGGCGGCCGTGATAGGTTATTTAATCATATTAGAAGCAAATATTCTAATATTAGTAGAAGAGACGTAGCGAAATTTCTTGCGAATGATGAAACACACCAAATCCATAAACCATTAAAAAAGCGTCAAACTGTGCGTCCAATCATCGTGTCGAACAAAGCAAAAGTTGCCCAAATTGATTTAATTGATATGCAAAGTCTCAAAGGATATAATGGTCACAAAAGATATATCTTAACTTATATCGATATCTTCAGTAAATATGTAGAGGCAAGAGCATTGTTAAACAAAAAACAAGGGACTGTATTAGAGGCTGTTTTAGATATACTAAGCAAATTGCCACTGCCGGAGTTTAATACACCAAGTGTAATACAAAGTGATAATGGGGCTGAATTTCAAACTCAATTAGAAAGCGCATTAAATCGAATAAATATTAAGCTAATTCATTCAAGTCCATATACACCACAGTCTCAGGGGGTAATTGAAAGATTTAATAGAACTCTCAAATCCGCAATCTTTGAATATATGACGCGTAACGATACCAACAGATATATTGATGTGCTCCCGTTGTTCATTGAAAACTTTAATAACACTATTCACTCTACAACAAACCATAAACCGATTGATTTAATGAATGAACTGGTGTTAAGAAAAAGTACGATTGAAAAAATACAGGAAAATATGATAGCGAGGGTCCCAGTTCGTGAAGATGAAAAATTTCAGATTGGCGACTATGTGAGAGTGGCGGTGACCACAAACGCTTGGGTTCGAAGTCAAACATTTAGAAAGAAAATTAAAGAGAATTGGACCAAAACTGTTTATGAAATTTACAGTATTTCCAGCCCAACGACTGCCGGCACTAAAGAACAATACTTATTAAAAAATACTTCTACAAATAGGAAATCGAAAAAAAGATACTTTGCATATCAATTACAAAAGACTCAAAGACCAGCAAATCAAGAAATTCAAGAAGAGCCGGAAGTACCGATTTCAAAGCCACGAATTATTACAGTTCCGTCGATTGTGGATAGACCAAAGCGCGGATACAAACCAAGCGAATTGGCCTTAATGAGATTTGCAATATAAAACTGTTAATTTTTTTGTTAAAATTTGTGTGTATAATTTTATCGAATTTATAGGACTTTGGAAATTTCAAAATCAAATTCTTTTTTCGATGGAAATAATTCATGGCAAAAAGCTTTCAACTTTTCATAAGCCTCCGACTTCTCGTCTGGACTTTTCCAAGATATCTTTACTCTGTGACGTTGTTTAAACGGCATACCTTCTTTCATTTCCCAATAAGAAATGTAATAGTGATCGTCAGTTTCTTTTATTGTACATGGCTCAACATATACAGACTTGCTTTTATTCCACGCGTCACTTTGGTTCAATTGATCTTTTTTTGCAACTGCCAATGCATGAGCTTTGGGTTTATCTTGTGGGTTTTTCCATGAAAATTTATTTCTATGACGCTTCGATGTTTGAGGGTCGTAATATGTCAGAAGATAGTGAGTTTTATTTTCCCTAATCGCACATTTAGTCACAATTGGCTTAATGGATGAAATAGGTGATATGGTTTTGGTTGTGCATTTTTTCAACACATTATCAAGATTCGGCTTAATAGATGGGA
>DYPF01000281.1 GCA_020720105.1 Chloroherpeton thalassium | reverse complement strand
TAAAACAAATAAACAAACCAAATTGTAAATGTTATTATGTCCCAATTCCTAATTGTTTTTTATGTTTTATTTAAAATTTTTAGTCATGCAAAACTCAACCAGGTATTTCACAGTATTAAAATTAGCAATGGATAATCGCATTTGCTTTTACATCACCAGGGATTTAATGTATTATCGTTCAGCATTGCAATATTTAAGGCTATGCAAATGCATTCGTCAGCAAACTATTTTCAGCAGCGGGTTCCCATAGCCCGAATTGAATGCTGAGCCTGTCGAAGCATGGTAATTGAGCTGGTCACTGAGCAGCCAAAGTGGTAGTCTACATATCCTTATTTTACTACAATCCAAGAATCTTCAAATATTGTTTTCATCTTAAAATCCACTTCTTTTAAAACTCAAAACCCCCTCCGCCTGAGGTTCCCACCTCAGGTGTCATTATCTCTGCAGGCCTCGCCTGCAATAAATCCATTCAATCTAACCCAGTCTTTGTATTTTACCGAATACATTTAGAAATAAATCCCCAAATATTTGCTTATAAAAATAGAGTAAGCTAATTTTAAGCAAAATATGTTAATCGAAATTTAGTCAGAATGGTGTTTTATGTTTAATAAAGTTAGTGGCATGTTTTAAATAAAGTTCGTATACACAGGATGGGTACAATTGTCAACATAAACGATTCCAGATAGAGCTTATCTTATTTAACAACATGTCTATGTTTAATGTGAAAATAATATGAAAAATAATGGATTACTTATATTAGGAGTTATTCTCTGTTTCGCTTGTGAGCATGAATACCTAACTCCGAAAAACGAAATACCTGGATGGCTGAAGGACAAAATCTCTCAAGACGAAAAAATAATTAAATCCGATCCAAAAATGATGGAGAATTATGGAGCATGGATTAGATATGAATTCGAGGACGAAACCTATTTTGAATATGATAATCCATTGAGTTCCACAAGTAGAAATCCATATTCGCATGAGGGTACAAGGATTAATACTACAATATCTCCATTTACTGAATATTGGAATAATAAATGTTGTGAGAAGTTTGTTTGGAAAGCTCCAAAATATCATGAATTATAACAATTGCCCAACTTTACCCCCATCGTCTTAATCTCCGCCCGCGCCCTCCATTTATTTAAAAACCCAGCCCTTTTCATTCCCTCTTTCCCTCACTATCAATCCCCAGCCTGCCAAATATTCCAAATCTCAAAAATCCCTTCTATCCATCCCATCCACACCAATAAATATCCCATTTATTGTTTAAATTTATTAACAAAAAATACCCACTTTATTTGTTTGATAATTATTTATTTAGGATATTTGGGTTATAATAGAAAATAGTAGGATGGTCATAATTTGATTATCGCATTCTTACCGGCAATACTTAATGCGCATATTTTTAGACACATAAAACATGCAGATATTTAAACTTTTTTTTTGTACCTTTGACATCAATTTTCAAACTGATATAATATGACAACTTTAAAAGAAGTTCTTACAACAAAAATTTTGTCTATTGAAATTTTAGATCAAAACGAAAAAGCTTTAGATATGATTAGTAATTACTCGAAAGTTTATGATATAATTGAAAGAACTTACATTGCTATGGGCAAAAAAAGTACATTTAGAATTGAAAGTTCGTCTACTAAAAATCAGAAATTAAATACAAATGCTTATGCCTCCACGCATTAAGACCTCTCAAGAATTTAACCAATTTGTTGCCGCAAATGCTCAAAATCCAAATCTTGGAAATGAGATTTTAGACATGAGATTGGCTTGTTACGAAGCAATAGAGAATTTACGTAAAAGGCCATTGCTTATTTATGCTTCAAAATTTATAAATGCCCTTCCTAATACACCTAACAACATAGATATTTCAGATATTGATGGATTTACTGATTTAGTTCAATCTGTAAATGTAAAAAGCAATTGTGTGGACGTATTAATTCATAGTCCTGGCGGACAACCAGATGCTACTGAAAGAATAGTTCATATTCTAAGAAACAAGTTTAAAGAGGTTCATTTTATTGTACCTCATTCAGCTTACTCAGCAGCAACAATGCTTGCTCTATCAGGCGACTCAATAACCCTTCATCCCAGTGCAACACTTGGTCCTATTGACCCTCAAATTAACGGAACACCTGCAAGATCCATTAAAAGAGGATTTGAAAAGGTAAGAGAAATAATTAAAACAGAAGGCCCTGAAGCACTTCCAGCCTATATCCCTCTTATTGAAAAATATTCACTTGACCTTCTTGAAATCTGTGAAGATTCAGAGAAACTTTCAAAAGAATTAGTATCCAATTGGATTATGGATTTTATGCTAAAAGGTAAAGAAAAGCATGAAGGTCAAATAAAAGATTCTGTTGACTATTTTTCAGATTATGACACACACCTTCTACATTCCAGACCACTTGTTATAAATAAATTGAAGAAATTAGACCTTAATATTTATCAGTCTGAAGACCCTTTAAGTGATTTAATATGGGAAGCATATGTTCATATTAATGGCTTTTTCGGATTGACAGCTTTCGTAAAATTATACGAAAGTAGATATGGAGTTTCATGGGGTACACAATTTCAACAAATGATTGTGCAGCATCAACCACAAGGTCAACTACCTAAACAATCTTAATATATCTAAATTGAAATTGCGACGGGTCACACATGGCATAATACATGGTGGTTTCGAATGTTTTGGGCTCGTAAATATAAGTCGTTGTATATTGATAACAATTCTATATCCAGCGCGGCAATAGCCTAAAGCTTTTAAATTCCACATTATAACATTTCAACTCCATCATTTAACTCCCAAATCAATCTCATTTCCTCCCCCTCTTCTTCCCCACGACCGTAAACAAATTAGCCGTATACTTCTCGTACAGTTCAAACAAAAATTCAATGCGTTTGGCTTCGCTGGTAAAGGGTGCATCGCGGTAGCATTTATCTACGGCTT
>DYPF01000280.1 GCA_020720105.1 Chloroherpeton thalassium | reverse complement strand
AAAGTAGATTATTGTTATTAAGTTTTTTGTTGATAAATTTTTGGTCAAATGCTCAAATTCCAACTATTGGTCTTCAAGCTTATTACACGTTTTCTAATAACACTTTTGATGAAAGTGGGCTGAATAACAATGCAATTGCATTTGGATGTTCTTACTCCGAAGATAGATTTGGAAATTTACAGAGTTCACTTTCCTTAAATGGAATTAACGACTCAATTGAAATGCCGGTTTCGGGTTTTACTCCTTGCTCCGGAGATTTTACAATTTCAATATGGGTTAAATCTAAATTTCCGTATTCAATGGAATTTTTAGATTTGGGCGAAGCAGTATTTTCTTCCTTTTTAAATTACGGAGGAGGTATTGGTGCTTTAGCATTATTTGAAGCAGGAAGTTATTCTTTATACGGTTCCAAAACCAGTAAAATTACAAACAATAAATGGCATAATTTAATAATTACCAAAGATAACGGTTTGCTTTCATTATTTCTGGATAAAAATTTAATAGATACATTAACGTTCAACAATAGTTTTGGAAACGGAGAATCTTTTTTTATTGGAAAATTGTATTTTAATTATATCTCCAGTTATCATAGATTTAATGGAGAAATTGATGATATTGCTTTTTATAACAGAGCATTAACTCACAACGAATTGTCGGAATTGTTTCACGACGGTCAAACAATCATTTTACAATCTCCATGTATAACAGATGCTTACCCTTTTAATTCTTTTTGCAACATAAAATGGAAAAATCTTTGGTCAATTACAGCATTTACAGCAGAATATAGTTTGGATAATATAAATTGGAATTTAATTTCCAATAATATTACCGGGGAAGATTCAACTTTTTTATGGAACTTGAATTTTGATATTGGAACAAATGTTTTTTTTCGCTTTTCTGAAACCGGAAACCCTACCGAAAATGTTGTGACAAATTTTATAATTAGCGAATACCATTGGGAATTGGTTAATAATGTATGCAATTATTCGCAAAGAGATGGATCGGGACTTTTAGTATTTAAAAATAAACTTTGGTATATTGGCGGATGGGGCTCCGATTGGGTTGGACCTGGTATGACTACCAGCGAGATTTGGAGTTCTTCCGACGGAATTGAATGGAAATTTGAACTTGATGCTCCTTGGCCAACACGTCATACGCCCGGCTGGGTTGTTTTCCAAGATAAAATGTGGGTTGTGGGTGGCGACGGAAATTCTGGAATTTTAAACAAAGATGTTTGGAACAGTTCAGACGGAATACACTGGAATAAAATTATTGACTCAATACCATTTCCAGAAAGAGTTTTATTTATGACAGCAATTCATCAGAATAAAATTGTAGTTTTTGGTGGTCAACAAATTACAGATTTTTGGGCGGGAGCAACCGATACAACTTATAACGATGTTTGGGCTTCTATTGATGGCGTTAATTGGGAAGCTCTTACTTTATCTGCTCCTTGGACTCCGCGTGGTCAGATGCAAAGCCAGTGTGTTGACAATAATGATACTCTTTGGCTTCTTGGCGGTTCTATTTACAATCTATATTATTTTAACGATATTTGGAATTCTTATGATGGAACAAATTGGAATAGAGTTTTGGAATTTGCCCCTTGGTGTGCCCGTCAATATTTTCAAGTAGAATATTTTGATAACAAAATGTGGGTATTAGCCGGAAACGAAGGTGATAATTTTGGACTTTGGTATCCCGAAATTGCAATTGCTTCCGGCGATTTGAACGATGTTTGGTATTCTTCCAACGGTGTAGATTGGTACGAACTTAAAAATACTCCTTGGCCCGAAAGACATGCAGCATCATCTGCAATTTTTAATTCTGCTCTTTGGATTACAGGTGGTTATGAAAACGATATTTGGAAACTTGTTAAATAGAATATTATTATGATAAAGAAAATGTTTTTTACCTCAATTTTTACTTCTTTAATTTGTTTTGGTTTTGCTCAACAATTTACAAATTACACAACAGTTGATGGTTTGGCTGACAATATTGTTAATTCTGTAACAATTGATAACCAAGGTAACAAATGGTTTGGAACTCGTAACGGACTTACAAAATTTGATGGATTAAATTGGATTTCTTATTCAAAATCGGAAGGTCTTGTTGATAGTATTGTAAATTCAATTGCTATTGATAATCAAAATAATATTTGGATTGCAACTTGTGCCGGTGTTTCTGTGTTTGATGGAATTAATTTTACTAACTATTCAACCGACAATGGTTTGGCAAATAATTATGTATGGACTGTTTTAGTTGATAATCAGCAAAATTTATGGTTTGGAACTTTTGGTGGTGGAATATCAAAATTTGATGGAATTGGTTGGACAAACTTTACACAGTCTAATACTGGTTTAGTTTCAGATAAAATTAATTCTTCTTTAATTGACAATTATGGAAATTTATGGTTTGGTTCATATTTATACGGAGCTATAAAATACGACGGAAGCATTTGGACACCATTTCACTACGATCTTCTTCCATTTGGAAACGTTAGAGCAATTGCCAAAGATAATGAAAATAATATTTGGTTTGGAACTTTTGGTTTTGGAATTTCAAAATATGAAAATGAATCAACTTGGACTGAATATTTTTTTTCGGAAGGAGATTTAAGTATTGAAAAAAACTATATAAATTCAATAATAACAGACAATCAAAATAATATTTGGTTTGGAACTTGGGGAGCTGGAATTTTGAAATTCGACGGTGTAAATTGGACAAATTATAATTCTGAAAATTGCGATATAATTTCAAATCATATTTATTCTCTTACATTTGATAACGATGAAAACCTATGGATTGGAACCTACAATGGAGTTTCGAAAATGCAATTTGAAACAAAAGTCCCAAATATTAGTAGCGAACAAATTATAATCTATCCAAACCCCACAACAGGAATATTAACAATTGAAAGTGAACAATTATTAATTAAAAATGTAATAATTTCAGATATTACAGGCA
>DYPF01000279.1 GCA_020720105.1 Chloroherpeton thalassium | reverse complement strand
CAGATCTTTTTCTGAAATAACTAAAGACATATTTCTATTATTTTATGCAAATATAAAAATAGAATAGTCATGTGGAAAATTAGATTCTCATTTGCGAGAAAAACCGCAATATCAATTTTCTAAATATTCAATAATTCTTCAGTAAATCGATTTTTATATTTTGACAGGAAATTGAAAAAAATCAAGCTTTTTTCGCAACAGGCCTGACCAGCTTCTTAAAAGTGTACAATTTCCTTTGGAAATAAGACATTTTACTAATTGAATCGTCGTAATAGGATGATTGAGTCTTGTTTTCATCATTATTAACCAATATAGCCACATTTGCAATCTCCTTTTGTTGTAAATTTTTTGTTAAACTACTAAAAAGGTGTTTATTAGTATGATTTAGTCGGACAACAAAAATATTTGCATCAGAATGTTCCATCATAAGATAAGAATCGGTAACCAAACCTAGCGGTGGGGTATCAATGATAATATAATCATAGATAGACTGAAGTATATCAATCATATTTTTCGTATTGTCAGAAGCAATCAATTCTACCGGATTTGGAGGAATTTCACCAGCAGGAATAACATCCAGATTTTTTATACTTGTTTTTTGAATAATTTCTTCAAGCCTGGCATTATTGATTAAATATGATGTCAAACCTTTAATACGATCAAGACCCATGTAATCTGCAATTTTGGGATTTCTCAAATCAAATTCTATAAGGAGCGTTTTTTTCCCATAATTAGAATAAGCAGCAGCCATATTCATGGAAATAAATGTTTTTCCATCGCCACTCATTGAAGAAGTAATCAGAATTTTTTGTTTTGGCTGACCTTTATGAAAAAACTGAAGACTGGTTCTTGCAGATCTGAAAGATTCTGATATCAATGATTTTGGAAAGTCCAAAATAGGTAGCATTGTATTTCTGTCATTTTCAGCTATACTGCCAAGGAGTGGAAGATTGGTAATTTTATCTATTTCTCTGATCTCAATAATAGATTCATTGAATATAGAAATTAACATAATTAGACCAATTGGAAGCATGATGCCCATCATTAGAGAAGTTGCAAGTATTAAGGTCTTTTTTGGTGAAACTTTTTCTGCACTGCTTAATTTGGCAGGATCAGTAATTTCGTAATCGGGCGAATTGGATGCTCTTGCAATCTGAGATTCAGACCTTTTTGTAAGTAAAAAAGTATAAATGGCATCATTTAGTGAAAAATCTCTATTAATATTAATAAGTTCCTTTTCAATTCCCGGTAAATTATCAATTTCCTTACTCAATTTTGCAATTCTGTTATCTATATAATTTACAGTAATTTCTGAAGTAGCAACAATATAATCAATCTGTTCAAGGATGGTGTTTTTTAAATTTTTAATCTGGGCATTGATAGTAGATAAATTCACATTTTTAAATGTATTATTCTCAATATTCAAAGAGCGTGATGCATTTAGAGTAGTAAGTTGATTCAGAAGCAATGTGAGTTGGGCATCTTCAACTCCCATTGCCGAAGGTGCCATTAAATCAGTCAAATCTTTATTGTTTTCGAAGTATTCTTTTATATAGTCATAATATTTTGATTTAACTGTTAATTCTGCTTTTTGATTTTGAAGATCTCTCATTTGTTCCGATACGGTTTGAGATAAATAATCTATATTCATCACTTTATTTTTTGTGCGGAAATCTTTTAATTGACTGGAAGTAAAACCCAATGAATCAGCAATTTCAGCAATTTGATCCTCAATAAATCTGATGGTTTTATTGGCAATTTTATTCTTTTTGTCGAGATTCCTATCCATATAAACAGTCGCAAGCTGATTTAAAAAATCTGTAACCAATTCAGCATTTCCTCCAGTTATTGTTAGAGTGACTAAAGAAGATTGAATTGATACTCTTGCAACTTTTAAATTTCCTTGAAATTGGTAAGTAAGCCGCTCTATATCATTAAATTCAAATAAAAGTTTAGAATTAGCTAATTCATCAGAATAATAATTTCCTTTCATTAAAATTCTAAACTTTATTTCATCTATTTGTATTTCATCTCCAAAATTAAATTCTTTTTTAAAATTAATTCCTTTTAGTTCACCAGTAACTTCATTTTTAGCATAATTGAAAAGAATAATTTTTTCTTTTGTGCTTGCAATCAGTCTGAATTTTTCATTTGATAGAATATCTACTTCAAACCTCAAACCAAGTGGCTGTGAAAATTCAGAATCAATAATAACCATAAAAGGAGAAGTCTTATATAGTTCTGTGGTTATCAAACCGGATTGCGAGTAATAAGAAATGGCCATATTGAGCCTTTTTAATGTTTCATTAATCACAGGGAATGAAGCAATTACTCCCAGTTCATCCTCTATGTTTCCCTGTACATCAAACATTTCAAACTGCATCAAATCCTGGCTATTTCTTTGCTGTTGTCTATTACTTGCATCGGAAAACAACATTAACAGATTGTTTTTATATTTCGGGGTTGATGAATTCAGTATTAAAAGTCCAATGGATAGAGTTGAAAATAAACTGACTACAAACCAATGCCAATGTTTTATGGATTTTTTTAAAAGAGATTTTATTAAATCCATACTTGCAGGTTCATGCTCATTTGTTTTTATTGTTCTATTCATTTTAGAATTTTTTAATAATCAAATTTGAAATTAATTTCTTAAAATAGCCCATATTGTGATAAGTGTTGTAATTGATGATAATACTAAAGCATAGGGAAACTGGGCAAAACCAAATGATTTCTGTTTTAATGGCTGAACCACAACCACATCTTCAGGTTTTAAATAGTAATAATTCGATTGCATAATGTATTTATCAGTTAAATCAACCTGATGCAATTGGGCCTTGCCATTTTCTTCCCTGATTATAGTAACAGTTTCACGGTCGCCATAATCAGTTAAACCTCCTGCCCGGGATATGGCTTTGAAAATACTAATATTGTCGGAAGTAATAATATATTCGCCCTGACGCAATACTT
>DYPF01000037.1:11969-18214 GCA_020720105.1 Chloroherpeton thalassium | reverse complement strand
AACTTAGACCGGATAGATCTGTGATTAAAGAAGAATGGATTGCCAAAGCTTTTTTCGATCCGGTTTTTGAAGTTATTCAAAACGACGGGAGGATCAGGAGATGGGCGAAAATTCCAGATGCAGACGATAAGTATTTAAGAATTGTTATTCTCGAAGATAACGAAACTATTCATAACGCTTTTTTTGACCGTTCATTTAAGGAGAAATTATAATGCAAATTAAATATTTTCAAGACACAGATACATTAGTGATTAATTTCAATAATAATCTAATTTACGAAACAAGAGATATCAATGACAATTCGCTTGTCGAGCTTGACGAAAACGGCAATGTTGTAAGTATGACCTTCGAACATGCCAAAAGTGTTGCAAATGTGAATGATATTTCATATCAACAATTAGCAACAGTTTAGTTCAGACTATATCCAGCCCTTCCACCCCGAAGAGATTTCTATAACAGAAACACATAATAACCTTATTTGCTTCTTTTCAAATTCAATAAGGTAATAGGGTTTGTAGCTGGGAAATGTGAATCCTTTCTACTAAGGTAAGCAAGGGGAAATAAGGTTTTAAGGCTTGGGAAAGTTTAAATATCTGTTTGAGTAGTTTTCCTCGGCTTCTTTAGCTCTTGCTAAAATTGCATTACGTCTGTCATCAACAATCTGCCTTTCAACTAAATCTAAGAAATATTCTTTATCTTCTAATGTTAGCTCATTATAAATTGAGTAAGCATCATTTATTGTTACTGTTTCCATTGCATTTCTCCATTTTATTAATTACTATAATTTAAACGTTAATTTTTTTTGTAAATTGTAAATCCATAGACAATTTTATAAGTATCACAGAATAAAATACAGAAAGAAAACAAAATCCAACACTTATTTATCTTCTCTGTTAAAATAATGCATCTTTCACTTTATTGAAAATGTCTTTTGACTTTTTGCTTTTTGCTTCTGTTGCAAAATTTTCGGAATTGACTAATTCTTTCAATAATTCTTTTTCTTGAGAATTAACTTTCTTAGGAACAATTACATTAACAATTGCAATTAAACTTCCTACTTTTTTCTTGGAATTCAAGTAAGGAATACCTTCATTATCAATAATAATTTGCTCATTTGGTTGAGTGCCTGACGAGATGTTTATCACCTTACTGCTATTAATTGTGGGAATTTCAATTTCTCCACCTAATACAGCCAAAGTGAATGGAATTTTTAATTGGTAAATAATATCATTTCCATTTCTTTGGAAAAATGGATGGGGCTTTTCTTCGAAAATCACAACTAAATCGCCGTGTCTGCCACCGCGTTTACCTGCGTTACCTTTTCCCTGCAAAACAATATATTGATTTTCTTCCACACCTGGAGGAATTTCAATTTCTACTTGCTTCTCGGCATCAATTCTTCCTTCGCCACCACATTTTGAGCACTTGTCTTTAATTGTATGACCGCTACCTCCACAAGTTGGACATGTGGCAATATTTACAATTTGACCTAAAAAAGTTCGAGTAACTTGACGGATTTCGCCCACGCCATTACAAGTATTGCAAGTTTGGTAACCAGAGCCATTTTTACTACCTGTTCCACTGCAAACATCGCAAGTTTGGTAAGCACTAATTTTTACTTTCTTGGTTGCGCCCAAGGCAATCTCGCCCAAAGTTAGAGGCATCTTAATTTTTATATCGCTACCGGGTTCACCAACGCCTCTTCTTCTGCCAGAACGGCGACCGCCGCCACCGCCACCTCCAAAGAAACTATCAAACATTCCACCGCTAAAAACATCCTGAAAGTGAGAGAAAATATCCGAAATATCGTTAAATCCGGGATTATAACCACTACCTCGCAATCCATCAAAACCAAATCGGTCGTATTTAGCACGTTTATCTGCATCGCCCAAAACTTCATAAGCTTCGGCTGCTATTTTGAACATTTCTTCTGCTTCGGTATTCCCAGGATTGCGGTCTGGGTGATATTTCATCGCCATTCTACGATAAGCAGACTTGATTTCATCTAATGTAGCGTTTTTGCCTACACCAAGCACTTCGTAATAGTCCTTCTTTTCCATAATGTTAATTCCTTCCTTATTCCTTTTCCTTTGATGTAGCTACTTTAGTGTGTCGGACAATTCTATCTTTAAATGAATAACCTTTCTGGAACACAGCTGCAATTTTTCCTGCTTCCAATTGGGAACCCATAGCCATAATTGCATCGTGATTTTCTACATCAAATTCATCTCCAACATTTGTAGGAATTTCTGATACGCCTTCTTCTTCCATCATCTTCTTGAATTTTACTAAAATCATTTCCATACCTTTTACTATAGAATCCACATCTTTGGCTGATGTAAAAGTAGTTTCGTGTGCTTTTTCCAGAACATCTAATAAATCCAAGAACTTACGGATTAAACCAATATTTGCAAAATCCAACAAATCTTCCTTCTCTTTGATAACTCTTTTACGATAATTTTCTAATTCAGCAACTTTGCGAATTACTTGTTCTTTTAAATCATCTCGTTCTTTGGTTAATTCTTCTATTTGTTGTTGCATTTGGATATGGTCTTCTATAAATTTTTTAATATCAAATTCCATAGAACTGTTATCTTCATTAACATCGATTTGTACTTCTGGATTTGAGTTATCGTTTATAATGTCAATCATATTTGCCCCTGTTTTTTCCTTTTGATTTTCTTTTTGAACATCATTAACTTGAGAATCTTCTTTCATGTTTGTTTGTTGTTCTTGTTTTTTATAAGTGTTTTTTAGGTTTTTAATTATATTGGTTGTGTTTTTTAACATTTCAAATTTTTTTTTCTTTAAAACGAATTAAATCAATTTTTCCTTTAATTTGCTTACAGGTAAATTATTAATGTTTGAATTGTTAATATCAAATTACTATAAATTTATGTAATTTTGAAATTCGTATAAAATAGAATTTTATGAACATTCTGGATATTTCCATAAAAAATCCCTTTAAATTGGCTGATGGTGGCTCTATTGCCACTTTTTATATGTTGAAAAATCTTGCTGCGTTAGGTTATGACGTCACATTTCTGATGATGAATCCACTTCGCCATTTTTCGCCAATAACAGACCACCAACAAATTATCGACAATTTAAAGTTGAATGTGGTTGAGCACAAAATTGATACAAATCCCAAAAATTTAGCTGCCTTACGCAATTTATTTTTCTCGAATTTGTCATATATTTTGGAAAGATTTTTAGATAAAGAATTCGACAAAAAGATAATTGATTTACTTAGTAATAATAAATATGATATTATTATGCTGGAAGGTAGTCATTTGGGCTTATATTTGCCTACTCTAAAGAAATATGCACCAAACACACCAATAGTACTTAGGTCGCACAATGTAGAATTTGAAATATGGGAAAGAACTGCCAAAAACGAGTCTAATATCTTCAAGAAATTCTTTTATGGATACAATGCATCAAGGTTCAAAAAGTGGGAGACAAGCACATTTTCTCAATATGATGCAATTCTGCCAATTACTAACCGCGATGAAAAATTTATCAAACAGTACTCTAATAATACAAAGTTTCACACACTTAACTTTACTCTAAATCTGGAAGATTATCCAAAACAAGAGTTATCTCTTAAAAATGTTTCTCTTGCATATATGGGTGCGTTAGATTGGATACCAAATCAGGAAGGACTTGTTTGGTTTTTAGATAAAGTGTGGTCTCGGATAGAAGGTTATTACGAAGGTCTGAAATTCTATATTGCAGGCAGAAATGCACCAGACTGGTTAATAAAAAAGATAAAGCATTATGATGTTGAGTTTCTTGGCGAAGTTCCAGATGCAAAGCAATTTATGACCGAGCATCCAATTTTTGTTGTGCCATTAATGGCGGGCGGTGGGATGCGCATCAAAATTATCGAGCAGATGGCTTTGGGAAGAGTAGTTATCTCTACTCCAATTGGTGCCGAGGGAATTGAAATTGCCAATATGGAGAATATTATAATTGCCGAAACCTCTGATGATTTCATCAAAAGTATTGACTATCTTTTCCGCAACCCTGATGGGATTCATTATATTTCAGATAATGCAAGAATAACAATAGAGAATTTGTATAATGCCGAAGAAGCATATCAAGAACTAAATTTATTCTTCAAGAAATTATTGAAATAAATAAAAATGTTATATGCAATTCAAAAAATATTTTTCTAACGGAGAATAAGGAATGATGGGCTTTCGAAGGGGAATAAATTTGATTTTTTTAATTTTTAAAGAGAGGGGGTATAAGGTGTTTTCTCCGCTATCGCTCCGAAAACGGATTATTGATTGAAAATTGTTATTATTTGAGTATTATAAATTTATCTACCTTAACAAGAGATTGCCATGCCAAAATTTAATGATTTAGACATAGAAAACTGGAAAGAATCAGACATTTGGACTGATAGTCTTTGGATAATCAATGAAAGAGATAAAAGTGGAAAACACAGTAATTTTTATCAAGTTTCAGTTTGGTATTACAGAACACAAAAGATATAATGAAAAAAGATGGATATTTAGCAATAGTGATTGGAGATAAATATTCATCAGGACAATGGATTCCACTTGGGTTTTATTGTATGAATGAAGCTCAAAAATTAGGAATGTTATTAAAATCTGTTGTCGTAAAGAATATGGAAGGAAATAGAGCAAAGATGAATAAAGAAGGTATTTGGGGGTATTTGAAAAATATTTTTAATAATTTAAATTTTGGTTATCAATATGCATAATGATAAAGATTTAACATATTCAGAAGCCATCGAGCAAGTTATGCTAAATAACGGTTTTTATGCACCGCTTAAACTGCTTTATGAACAAATATGATAATCCAAAAATAAAAGGGAAAACTGGACTGAGAGACTATTCAAATCAAAAGTCAAAATTTTCGCAAAAGAAAGATGTGTTAAAATCTTTTGAAAATATAATTCAAAAAGCAAATGTAAAATATATATTTTTGAGTTATAACAATGAAGGTCTAATGACAGAAGAAGAAGTGAGAACAATTATGTCAAAAAGAGGTAAATACGGAATATTTAAAAAAGAATATAATAGATTTAAAGCAGATAAAACAGAGAATAGAAATCATAAAGCAAATTCAGTAGTTGAGTATTTGCATTATGTTGAGTGCAAATAAGAAGTTTCTAAAAATGGAATTCATCCCTATCCTCTCTTTCAATTTTCAAAACTAAAAAATATTAAAAATAATTAATAAATTATTTTGAAAATATTTTCATTTCTCTCCAAAAAAAATACAATTAAAACCTAAAAAAGTAGTAATTTTACATTTTTAATTTGCCAAAATATGAATATTTATCATAATTTCGACGAAGTTCCTTTTGAACAAAACACAGTAATAACTTTAGGTACTTTTGATGGAGTGCATTTAGGTCATTTTCAACTAATTGATAGACTGAAAAAGTGTGCAATAGAAAAGAATTCTCGCAATTTATTGATAACATTCGAACCGCATCCACAAATAGTTATCAAACGTGATGGCAGACCCCAAATCTCATTGCTCACCACAATCTGCGAAAGAGTGGAATTATTCCGACAAAGCGGGCTTGAAAATGTGTTGGTTGTTGAATTTACACACGAATTTTCGAAATTGGAATCTTCCGAATTTATACAGTTACTATTGGACAAAATTGGAATGACCAAGTTGTTAGTGGGGCATGACCACAGTTTTGGCAAAAATCGTACTGGGAATTTCGACACATTATATAATTTGAGCAAAGAGAAAGGATTTGAATTAGAAAAAGTCGAACCCTTCGAAGTTAATGGTCAAATTGTTTCCAGCTCAACTATTCGTAAAGCTTTACATTCTTCAGAATTGGATTATGCTAATACGCTATTAGGCTATAAATACTTTATTGAAGGTAAAGTCCAATTTGGACGCGGTGTGGGTGTTCAATTAGGATTTCCTACTGCTAACATCCGACCCGATAATATTCACAAATTACTTCCTAAATTCGGTGTTTATCTTGTTTCCTCGATTATCGAAGACCAAGAATATTTTGGATTGGCAAATATTGGAGTTCGTCCTACGCTTACAAATGATACAAAACCACAATTAGAAGTTTACTTTTTAGATTATGAGGGTGATTTATATGATGAAAGATTGCATATTACCTTTCACCAATATTTGAGAAATGAAATTAAGTTTGCAGATTCCGACCATTTAGTTCAACAAATTAAAAGTGATGTAAAGCAAGCCCAAGCAATTATCAAAAACTTAAAAAA
>DYPF01000037.1:0-11869 GCA_020720105.1 Chloroherpeton thalassium | reverse complement strand
AAAATAAAAGGAAATTAAATATATGAGAAAATTACCATTAATGGGAGACGAAGCAATTGCTCAAGCAGCAATAGATGCGGGAATCTCTGCTATTTATGCATATCCGGGCACTCCGTCCACAGAAATTACCGAGTATGTGCAGAAATCCAAACAAGCTAAAGAAAACAAAATTGTTGCTCATTGGTCTGCAAACGAGAAAACGGCAGTCGAGACAGCTATTGGTGTTTCGTATACGGGCAAAAGAACAATGGCTTGTATGAAGCATGTTGGATTGAATGTTGCCGCCGACCCATTTATGAATTCTGCTATTACAGGAGCAAATGGTGGAATGATTTTTGTTTCGGCTGACGATCCATCGATGCACTCCTCTCAGAACGAGCAAGATTCTCGTTTTTATGGTAAATTTGCATTGATTCCTGTTTTAGAACCTCACGATCAACAAGAAGCTTATGATATGGTTCATTATGGTTTTGACATTTCAGAAAAATATGGAACTCCAGTACTGATGAGAATCACAACTCGCTTGGCTCATTCTCGTTCGGGCGTTACTTTGCAAGATCCAAAGCAACAAAATGAATTGAGAATGCCAAGTGATTTACGTCAATTTGTGCTTTTGCCAGCATTGGCTCGTAATCGTTATAGTTTGCTATTAGGTAAACAAGAATATTTTATGAAGGAATCGGCAGAATCGGGCTTTAATAAATTAATTGATGCCCACGATAGATCTATGGGTGTGATTGTTTCTGGTATTGCCTATAATTACTTGATGGAGAATTTCCAAGATAAAAATTTCCCTCATCCAATATTGCGAATCACACAATATCCAATACAGGACAAAATGATTCAAGATTTTGTAAATTCAGTAGATGAAGTGATGGTTATCGAAGAAGGTTATCCAATGATTGAAGAACAATTGCGTGGCTTTATGGGATTTGGCAAAAATGTAAAAGGAAGATTAGATGGAACATTGCCGCGCCAAGGTGAATTAAATCCAAATATTCTTGCCAAAGCATTTGGTTTTGACTATGAACATACAAATATAACTTATGACTTTTTGGCAACTCGTCCTCCGCAATTATGTCCCGGTTGTCCGCACATTGATTCCTACATTGCATTGAATGAAGCAATGGAAGAATACAGTAGCGGCAGAGTAATGTCGGATATTGGTTGCTATACTTTGGGAGCTTTGCCTCCATTCAATTCAATAAATTCTTGTGTGGATATGGGAGCTTCAATTACAATGGCAAAAGGAGCTGCAGATGCTGGATTAGTGCCAGCTGTAAGTGTGATAGGCGATTCTACTTTTATTCATAGTGGCATTACAGGCTTGATTGATTGTGTAGCAAATAATACTCCAGTAACCATTCTTATTGTAGATAATGAAGTTGTGGCTATGACTGGTGGGCAAAAGTCGCTGGCAATGGGTAGATTAGAGAGTATTATTTTGGGTTGTGGATTGAATCCATTGCATTTGCATATAATTGACCCGCGCAAAAAACATCACAAAGAAAATGTTGATATATTTAAAAAAGAATTGGCATATATGGGAACAAGCGTGATTATTGCCAGACGAGAATGTATTGTTGCATTAGATGCAATTAAAAAATTCAGAACAGAAAACGAAACAATTGAGGAGACAAAGTAATGGAAGACGCATCAAAAAAATTCAAGAAAGATATTATTATTTCGGGCGTTGGTGGGCAAGGTATTGTTTCGATTGCATCGGTAATTGGTATTGCCACACTCGAATCTAAGTTGTTTTTCAAGCAAAGTGAAGTGCACGGTATGAGCCAACGTGGCGGAGATGTGCAATCACATTTTAGAATTTCCAATAAGCCAATTTATTCTGATTTGATCCCAATGGGAGCTGCTGATATTATCATATCTGTTGAACCTTTGGAAGCATTGAGGTATGTTAATTATTTGCAAAAAGATGGTTGGGTTATTGCTAATAAAAACCCATTTAATAATATTCCAAGTTATCCTGATTTGGAAAAAGTATGGAATGCTATAGAGCAGTTGCCTAATTCATTTATTGTTGATGCTGATGATGAAGCAAGGAAATTGGGTTCGTCCAAGTCTGCTAATATGATTTTACTTGGTTTTGCTTCACATTTTTTGGGAATTGAATATCAAATGTTGGAAAATGCTATCAGAACACTTTTTGGCAGAAAAGGCGATAAAATTGTTGATATTAATATACACTGCTTAAATAGAGGCAGGGAATTGTTTGTTAAATAATTAGTTTTTTTCATAATTTTTTATAAATAATTTTGTTTTTTACTGATATTTTCTTAATTTATATTTTTCTTAATAAGCAATATCTGATTTTTATGCAGAAAAGAAGGTTACTTTTATATTATGTTAATACTTTGATGATGATATTATTATTATCATCTTGTGATTTATTTAAACCAGCAGTAACTGGCGAATTAGTGGCAATTGATTTAAAAGAAGAATATAATGTTTTTGCTGGAGATTCTTGTGTTGTTTCGTGGAATATTCCAAACGCAACAAAAGTATATATAAATTCAAATGATTATAAAAATTCTGATGCAATCAAAATCTTTCCTAAAGATACTACTATCATTGCTTTAGATGCAATAAATAATGAAAATAGAAAGTTATTTCCAATTAAAATTAATGTTATTGAGAAAAATTTACCAATCCAGACAGGCAAAGAAAACTTAAAAAATAATATTGACCAAATTTCATTAGATTTTTCTGAATATTTGTCGGGAATTAAACCCCCAAATATTAAAGAACCTATTTCGAATCTTAAGATAATGAGATTTAGCCAGAGTGGCAATAACATAAAAGTTAATTTTCTACCATTAGACAAATTTGGAAATTTTGCAGATGGAATGAATTTTCTTAAATCAGAACTTGCTGCACAATTTATTGATGAAAGCATGCAAATCCCACTTAATGTAAATATCGTAAAGAAATTTCAAAATAATCAACAATTACATTTATATTTCTTAATTGAGAATTCCGCTGTTGTGCAGTCTCGCGAAAATATGATTGGACAACTCAGAAATTCACTTTTATATTACGACCATACCGATAAAGTTAGTTTATTTTTAAACAACAATGAATTGTACGAATTAATTACCAATGCCAAACCAGAATATGCTTCAATGTCAATTAATGTAAGCGACTTTGAAACAAAAAAGTTAAATTCTTATGCTAATGGATTATTTTCAGTTATTCAAAAAATCAAAGAAAACTCAGCAAAATCGCCAAATGAAATCCCAGTCATTATATCAATAAATTATAGTGGCGACAATTCTTCAATTACATATAGCCTAACAGATATTTCCGAAATTGCTCGAATTGCATCAATTCCAATTTACTCAATTGGGATTGGATTGGATACAAAAACTTATCAATTGCAGCCACTCTCAAATAGCACTGGTGCCCGGTCTTATATGATGGTATCGCTCGAAGATAATTCACTAACCAAAGCCCTCAACGAGATTTATTTTAGCAATAAATTTGGTTATCAAGCCGAATTTTCCCTATTAAGTAGCCTGCAGAATATCCAACATATTCCTTTGCAAATATCATATCATAATGGCGATAAACTTATTGAAGATAAAATTGGTTTTTACACCAAAGAGCCAAATATTTTTACGCCGTTTCAGATATTAGCACTTTTTAACTTATCAAGTGCACAAGTTCAAAGTGAATATATTTCTAAAATTAGTGAATTGGCTGAATTATTGGTAGAAAATCCAGACATTCAAATTGAACTTTTGGGTTATTCCAATTATGAGTATTTAACCGAAGAAGAAGATATTGATTTAGCCAGCAATCGTGCAATTGAAATAAAAAATCAACTTGTGAATTTTGGTGTTAAACCCAATCAGGTTGTAACAAAATCCAAAGGCAACAACAATCCAATTTATTATTTACCCAAGTCAGAATGGCAAATTGCAATTAATAGGCGAGTAGAAATGAAATGGTTAGATCCTGCTTACGAACCTTATGAATTATCTGCACAAATAGCTGAATCGGAAGCCGAAGCTATGAAATACGTAAATGAATGGGAAAAAGCAGGTTATCGTGCTTACTATGACAGGTTGATTAACAAAGACCAAGATCCAAAGTATAAGGTTAAGATTTGGGGCTTTAGCACTCAAAATGAGGCTGAAAATACCAAAAAAGTTCTTTCTTTCAAATTTCAGAATATTAGTTTTGTTTTAGAGTGATTATTATGAATGAATTATCCAAAATAGCAAAGTTACTCAAAACTAATTTTGAAGATTTAGAGAGTTTTATCGACTTACTCCCAATTGGTATTTATATTACAATGCCTGATGGACAATTTACATTAATCAATAAATATATAGTTAAAATATTTGGATTTGATTCAAAGAAGGAATTCTTTGATACCTTCAAAAATGGCTATAATGCATACGCAGATGCAAGAACACGTGATTTATTTATTGAAATACTCAAAAACGAAGGCAAAGTTAATGACCTATTAATTGAGTACAAAACCCAATCAGATAGAGTATTAATAGCAAACGAAAATGCAATTGCAATTATCGAAGACAATGTGATAAAATATATCGTTGGAACTATCGAAGATATTACCGAGGAAACTCGGGAGCAGAAAGAAAAAGTAGAAACTACTTACTTTATCTCGAGTTTGAACGAAGCATTATTAGAACTTATCAAAAATAAAACACCAAATGAAAGTGTTTATAATGTTTTTGATGTTATTGGTCGGCATCTTGGAATAGTTTCAATTTATTCATTCGTAACACGATTCGAAGGAGATGAAATTTTCTCGGAAAGCGAGATAACTTGGGTAAACGAAACACTTATTGCGCATCATCCAAAATTGGAAAACCGAAAGATTAATTTTTTCAAAGTTACACCTTCAATTGCTAAAAGAGTGTCGACAGGGAAGTATTTTTGCACCACTGATTGCGAGATTACTGATTTTGAGAGAAAAGTATTAGACAAATTCAATATAAAATCATTGTTGGCAACACCAGCTATTTTCGAGGAAAATTTTATTGGATTCATCTTATATGTAGATACAATAGAGAATAGAGTCTGGAAAGATTATGAAATTAAGTTGTTAAATTTTCTTGCCAATTCTATCGGAAGTTATTATGTGAATTTTGCTAAAGAAGAAGAAATAAAGTCGCTTAATTCCAAGTTAGAAACAGTAGTTGATGCGGCAAGTTTGGGCACTTGGGAGTGGGATTTATCTTCGGATTATGTTAGTGTTAATACCAATTTTTTATCGTATACAGGTTTAAATAGTATTAGTGGAAAAGTGAAATCGGGCGATATTATTTCTTTAATGCCTGAAACAGACAAACAAATATTTCAAGAATTTATATACCAAATACAGAGTAATAAAACCCGCGATTTTGTATTTGATTTTAAATTAAACAAAGAGAACAAATGGCTTAATGCCATTGGGAAAGTTGTAAAATTTAATAGAAACGGTAAACCTGCAATTATCAGTGGAATATTAATTGATATTTCCAAACAAGTTCTATTCGAAAAGCAATTAATGTTGAATAATGAAAAAATTCAAAGTATTATCAACAATTCTCATTTGATTTTTTGTGAAATTGATACAATGGGAATTATTAAGGAAATACATGGAAATTTATTAGAAGATTACGGCTTTGACTCAAGTTTAATAAATACACATATTGATGAATTACCTGAAAGCTTAGATAATTTGAAGCAATGTTTTATTGCAGTGAATAAAGAAACTGTGAGGAATACTATTTTGTTAGATGATATGGTTTTGGAATGTAAAAGCAGAGTAATCGTTTCTGATGAGAATAATGTTGAAACAATGTTTTATGTAATTACCGACCAAACATTAGAACATAAATACTTGTCTGACATTGTAAAAACTAACCAGCGACTATACGCCGTAATTAATTCAATTCCTGGTCCAGTAAATATAATTAGTACAAATTTAGAAATTATTGACTCTAATCAGTGGCTATTATTAGGTTGGGAACCAGGCATTCCTAATAAAATTGTTACACTCGAAGACATTCGTTTTGATGAAAACCAAAACACATTCTATGATTTACGTTCAATTAACCTTTCAAAGAAATCTGGTAAGCCTACTGTGAGGCTTACAACTGATTACGAAGATGAAGTTTTGGGATTATCGTTGCTCTTGATTACTCAACCAATTCTTGACGAAAATGATAATGTTTGGTCTTATGTACAATTAGGTTTGGACGTTTCGGAGTTGAGACTTTCACAAAAGTTGATGCGTGAAGCAATTAAAACCAAAGATAGATTCTTTGATATAATAGCACACGACTTAAGGAATCCAATTAATGCTTTAAGTTCGCTTTTAGATGATTTATTAGGAAATTATACCAAATTCTCATTGAACGATATTTATAATTCTAATTTGCAAATTCAAGAATCAATTATGATGCTTTCGCAATTACTCAATAATTTATTGGATTGGGCAAGAAGTCAGACAGGTAGAATCAATAATAATCCTGATTTTATTGACGCTTCGTATATTGCAAGGAATGTGACCGAAATAAATTCCGACATCGCAAGAATTAAAAATATAACAATAGACAATAAAATTGAGTATGGAACGGTTGTTTATGTTGATTCCAATATGTTTTATACAATATTGCGAAATTTAGTTTCAAATTCGATGAAATACTCAAATCAAAATGGTAAGATAACAATACAAGCCGCTACGTCTGATGACTTTACAGTATTCTCTGTGTCGGATAGCGGAGTAGGTATTTCCAAGGATAGAGTTGACAAATTGTTCAAATTGGAATTTGTGCAATCAACCAAAGGTACTAATCAAGAGAAAGGTACAGGTTTAGGTTTGATTCTCTGCAAAGAATTTGTAGAAAAGAATAATGGAAAAATTTGGGTTGAATCAATTGAAAATGAAGGAACAACATTCTACTTTACTGTTCCAAGAAATCCCAAAAATAATCCAGAAGATAATTAGCAATTTTTAGACTATATATTGTTATTTTTTTTTAATAACATTGGTTTAAGATAATCAAATAAGGTAATTAAAGTAAGCACAACCAATGCAAGCATCGTAAAATAAGTAAGTTTCGAAAAAATAAGAGAATTGTATTTTGCGAACATCTGTGTCCCATAATTCAAATTTCTAAGAAATATTAGAACTAAAATATATGCAATAAATAGCATTTGAAGCATTGTTTTCAATTTTGCAAAATTAGAAGTTTTGATTTTCTCATCATTTCCCATCCTTAAAAATGTTGTAATAAAATCACGGCCAACTATGATTATAACCATCCAAAATGGGATGATGCTTAGCAATGCAAATCCAACAAAAGCAGCTGTAGTTAAAAATTTATCAGCCAATGGATCTAAAAACTTTCCCAGATTGCTGCTTAAATTGTATTTACGTGCATAATAACCATCTAAATAATCCGAAAAAGATCCAATAATAAATAGCACAACCGAAATTTGCTGATTTAACGGAGATGATGAAATCAGCAATATGAAAAATATTGGTGAAATAACCAACCTAAGTCCACTTAAAGTATTGGGAATGTGAATCGGCATAAAAACTACGATAGGTTTATTGCATTATCAATGATTTGCATAAACTGATCAACTTTTAATGAGGCGCCACCAATTAACCCACCCGAAACATTATCAATAGCAAGTATTTCAGCAGAATTACCTGCATTCATACTGCCACCGTAAAGGATTTTTAATGATGTAGAGAGATTCGTTTGCAAATAATTATTTATCCAACTATGTACTTCTGCAATTTGCTCGGTAGTTGCTGTTAATCCAGTGCCGATTGCCCATACAGGTTCGTAAGCAATAGTAATATTGCTTAATAGGTCGGGTTCTACATTTTTGAGCACTTCTAATTGTTGATTCAAAATATCAAAAGTGATATTTCTATTTCTTTCTTCAATAGTTTCGCCTATACAGAAAATTGGCTTTAGCTTATGATTTAAAGCACTATTGATTTTCTTGGTGAGTAATTCATTATCTTCACCAAAATACTGACGTCTCTCGCTATGACCCAAAATAACATATTCACAACCAGCATCCATGAGCATCAATGGAGAAACTTCACCAGTGTAAGCACCACTATCGGCAAAGTGCATATTCTGAGCTCCAAAACTCCATTTATCTGAAAGATTATTTTGCAAATAATGAAAATTAGTAAATGGTGCACATATCAGTAATTCCACTTGCTCAAGTGCTCTATTCTCCAATTTTGAACTTAATTCTTTAGCAAATTGAATTGTCTCGTTCTTGAGAAAATTCATTTTCCAATTACCTGCGATAAGATATTTTTTCATTGTTTAATCCCGCTTACTTTATAAAATTTATAATGTGATAAACTTAAATCAGATTCGAATCCATAACTTTTTATTATTTCGTGTGGAGTAGTTAATGTTATAAATTCTTCAGTATAAATAATTCTTTTTTCGTTATTCCATTTTAGCAAAGTAGTTTCCAATTTGGTATTGGCACTATCCGACACAACTCTCACATTTCCAATGGCTTCCATATCTTTTGTTAAGTCATAGATTATTGCTTTATCAGCATAAAGTATGCTTAATCTTTTGCCCGATTGCTTGGAAAAATATTCTAATTCAACATTCCCAATCAGTTCTGTTGTATTCTTGTCGTTGGAAATCTCTGCTCGTGATGCAGTCATTGTCGCTTTTGTCCATACTGAATCAAAGAACACAACTTCCACCTTGCTGGCAACTTGGTCGGGTATCATTTCGGCTTCTTCCTTCAATGCTTTTTCGTATTCAATTGAATCGGAAGTGCAGCCTGAAATAAGAAAGCCAATAATAAAAAGGATATGAATTAATCTTTTTCGCAAAAATTTCCCACTTACTATTTGAATATTTACAAATTTATAAATTTTTTATGAATTTATCAATTAAAATCAAATCATTAATAAATCTTGAAGCTAATTGCAATGGTAATTGCGTTTCTTGGTCGGATAATGCTTGCTTGGGATTTGGGTGAGTTTCGAAAAATATACCATTTACTCCAACTGCTACTGCCGCTCGTGCAAGAGCTGGAATAAACTCGGGATTGCCACCTGATTGCTCTCCAATCGAGGGCTTTTGTAAGCTATGAGTAGCATCATAAATCACTGGAAACCCAGCATCAGCCATTATTTTCAAGGAACGGAAATCAACAACTAAATCATTATAACCAAAAAAAGTACCTCTTTCGGTTAGCATTACATTTTGATTACCCGTTGATTGAACTTTTTTAGCGGCTTTAACCATAACATCAGCCGAAGCAAATTGACCCTTTTTGATATTTACAATTTTCCCTGTTTCTCCCGCTGCTATCAGAATATCTGTCTGACGACAAAGAAATGCAGGAATCTGCAAATAATCCACATATTTTGCTGCTATTTTTGCCTCCTCTGCAGTGTGAATATCAGTAAGAACTTCCATATCATATTTTTCTTTGATTTCAGCTAACCATTCGAGCGATTTGATGTCGCCAAAACCTTCAGTAGAATTTACACTTGTTCTATTTGCTTTGCGATATGATGCCTTAAAAATAACTTTTATGTTTGCGTCTAAACTTATTGCTTTTAATTCGCTTGCTACTTCGTGCAGCATTTCGCGGGATTCAGCTAAGCAGGGTCCTGCAATAAAAAATATGTTTTCCAAAATTATTTCCCTAATAATAATTATTATAAATATTTATCCTAAACTATACAAGAGAGATTTTCCTATTCTACAAATATTGGATAAATGAAATTACCATTCCTTTGGTACAAAGTTTTCGGGTAATTCAAATTTCACTAAATCATCAGAAATAGAAATAAAATAAATCCCTTTTTGATAAAGTTTATCTATATGTTCTTTGTCATATTCTGATGCTACAATTACACCATAAATTGCTCTGTTTGGAAAATCTTTATCATATTTACGAACTTTTTGTACTTGTTTTGTTAATTGTTTCAAATCATCGCCACTAAAATTACTTTTGATTTCAACTACATAAACAGCAACATCAGAAATAGCAAACATATCTATTTCAAATGAATCACCATTCATAAAAAATTTAAAATTAGGTGCAATTTTTTTACAATGAAATTTTTCTCTAAATAACTTTTCAAGTGGAGGAATAACAAGTGCCTCGTTAAAACGACCAAATTTATTACCAAGATGACCAATGTCCCGCGATACTTTATCTACTAATTTTTCAGTCGTTTTAAATCTGTTTGCTATTTCTTGAAACTTCCTGTCTGTTTCTTGGGATAATTTCTCATACATTTCATTGGCTTCCCGTTGACTTTCACGAGTTTCTTTTATCAAATTTAATACTTGTTGATATGTTAATACTTCTTGTTCCACTTTATCGGGGTCTTATTGAATTAAATTAACGAAGTTTGGTTAATATTATTTTATATAAATCTTAGCAATATATTTCTGCACAAAGTTGATATTCTGATTTATTAATATTCGTTAAATTGTTGTATAGTGATAAATTATCTTCTTGGTCTTTGTATCCATTTCAACAATAGAATTGATGGGAATAGTAATTTGCTCGGAAATATGTCCAATTGGAATATTCATCATTATTGGTATGTTTAAAGGTTTTAATATTTGTTCGAACACTTCCAAAAGTGAATATCCATAATTTGGATAAAAAGCCTTGCGTTTTGTCAAGCCAGTAAATTGACCAATAATTATTCCTTTTAAATTGCTAAATTTCCTACTTAATTTTAATTGAGTAAGCATCCTATCTATTTTATAAGACTGCTCATTAATATCTTCGAAAAACAAGATTTTACCATCTGTTTGAACTTCATAAGGAGTGCCCAATGCAGCAACAAGCATTGTTAAATTACCACCTACAATTGGTGCCTTAGTAGTACCTTCTGTTAGAATCTCAGCTTGTGGAAGTGGAATTTCTAATATCTCTGGATGATTTGCAAATGTGGTAAGTTTAAAATTATTAGTTGTGAATTGCGAAAAAGACGAAACTCCAACTGGTCCGTGAAACGTAACAATTTTTGCCTTTTCTGTAATTGCATTCAATAGAAAAGTAAAATCGCTAAAACCCATATAAATTTTTGGATTTTTAGCAATTACATCAAAATCTAATTTTTCCACCATACGCATCGAGCCATAGCCTCCGCGTCCTGCAATTATTGCATCAATATCTGGACGTGCAACTAATTCCATAAATTCTTCGGCTCTCACTTGGTCTTCATCAGCTAAATATCTTGCCTTATTTTGTTGGTTTTTAATGATTTTTCCAAGTTCTACTTCCAAACCCAATGAATTTAGCATTTTTATTGCTTTACTAACTTCCCACTGATTTGTTGTGCTTGAAGGAGATGCAAAAGCTACCTTAGAACCGGGCGCCAATAATGGTGGGAAATTGTATAATTTGGTTATTGGTACGATTGTCTCAGTGTTAACGATAATACTCTCATTAATTTTTATTGTATCTTGATCAGCTTTTAAACTATCCAAAGGCATAGCAAACCCTTTGGCAGATGCCATTGCTAAAATGCTTGAGCTTAGTGCTATAAAATCTCTTCTTTTCAATCTGTTATTCCAAAATGTAATCACATTAAACTGCAAATTACGATAATTCATTTTTTTTTCGTAATTTTGTATGCAAATTTTAAGCCAAAGTAGGACAGGTGCAGGAGTGGTTTAACTGGCACGCCTGGAAAGCGTGTGTACCGCAAGGTACCGAGGGTTCGAATCCCTCCCTTTCCGCTAATATTATGGAATTAATATTCTATAAAGGAGTTCTAAAAATTGTCATTCTGAGCGTAGCGAAGAATCCAGAATCTTTTAAAATCAACAAGATAGATTCTTCACTTCGTTCAGAA
>DYPF01000036.1 GCA_020720105.1 Chloroherpeton thalassium | reverse complement strand
TAGCTTTGACTTGACACGAAGGTTGAATATACTAAAGCAGAACCACTGGAATTAAGCTTTGTTACAAATGGGTCATTTGAATAATAGGAAACATCATAAGCTCCAGAAGTAGTTGGATAATTAGAGGAATATGTGTAGCCAGTAACGTACGCGTTGCCACTTGCATCAATATCAATTCCATAGCCATATTCACTACTTGAACCACCTAAATATGTAGAATATGATAATGCAGAACCTGCTGCATTTAATTTTGTAACAAAAACATCATAGGAGCTATATGAATTGTCATAACAACCTGAGGTTGTTGGGTAGTTAGATGATGATGTATAGCCAGATAGATAGGCATTGCCATCATCATCAACTCTGATGCCTGCATAAGGGTAATCATAACTCGAACCACCAATAAAAGTAGAATAAGATAATGCAGTACCACTTGGATTTAATTTGCTTATACCAATATCTGCACTACCATTAAAACTAGCATCATAACACCCAGAAGTTGTTGGAAAACCCGAAGAAGAATATGTAAAAGAACAAACATAAACATAACCATAAGGATCGGTGTCAACTCCATATCCATAATCGCTGCTAGTACCTCCAATGAATGTTGAAAAAACCAAAGCACTTCCTTCTGCATTGAACTTTGACACAAATGTATCGGAACTTGATAAAGACGTGTCATAAGCTCCCGTTGTTGTTGGGAAAGTCGAATTAGAAGTGTACCCAACTAAAATTGAATTACCTTCACTATCGATTGTCACAGAATAAGCATAATCATAAGAAGAGCTTCCGATATATGAAGCAAAAACTATTGGATCAATAACCAATTCTTTGCTGGAATCGTAATTTCCTAAAGCCAAGCCAACTGTATTATTGCCCAAATCAATAAACTTACATTCAATTTGTTGCTTGCCAGTACCGATAGTTTGATAAGCATAAAGTTTATTATGCTCGATGGTGCCAATACTTGTTGCAAACTCTAACTCGCCTTTTTCGGTGATACGTATGCCATTTTGACCATCGAATTTGATTCTTATATCGTTTGGATTTGCATTTGGTTTTACAATGTAATCGTATCGTACTGAACCTTCATCAAAGTAATATCGAACGTCAATATTTTTATAGATGTTTTCTAATTTTACTTCACCATAAAGTTTAACATTAGATTGCCATTTACTTTCATCATTACCAATGAAATAATTGTAATAGCTTTCTCTTAAGTAATTAGGTGAGTTGGTAATATCTTTGTTATTGTCAACAAATTTTCCGCTAAAAATATGTCCCCATTGATTTTTTGGTTGACCAAACTCAGGATTTGGTTCGCCATTCTCAAGAAATTCTTGATGATTTATTTCCATTTTGAAAACGTCATAAACCACACCGGACTTAGTAATCCAATAGTGCATACCACCGATTCTTGCTAAATAAAGAACTTCAGAATCCCATTGTCCCTTATTCTCGATAAAAAATTCAGATTTGTTATTAGTAGGTCCCATTGTTGGACTTCCTGCAAAAGCAGTTGCACTTAAAATAATGCCTACCAAAAAAATTGTTGTTAAAATTTTACGCATATTTATGCTCCTTTATATTTATTAAATTATCAAATTCTACTTTTTTTTAAACAACTTACACTAAAATAAAATGTTTCAAAAATTTATAAAAATTTATAACAATTACTACATTTTTAAAATTTTTATTACTACAAAATACAAAATAACAAAAAAAAACAAAATAGCAAAATATTATTAATAATTTGAGTGTTTTTAAAGAATATTTTATGTATTTCGTTAATTAATTATTAAAGTGTAAATAAATGAAAATCGAACAAAACAATCCTCTTATTTTATCTTTTGATACAAGCTCTGTAAATTGTACGGTTGTATTATCACAATCTAATTCAATAATCTATCAATTATCAAGCAGTTTGCCCAACAAACACGATAAATATTTAGCAGAATTTGTGAGCAGAACTCTTGCAGATACCAATATAGATATTAGCCAAATTGACGCAATTGCGATTGTTTCAGGTCCGGGTTCTTTTACTGGATTACGGATTGGCTTTTCATTTGCTAAGGGGTTAGCAATTGATTCAAACATTAAGTTAATTTTGTTGCCTACTTTGCAACTTTATGCATTGCAATCACTTGAATTAGCAAAATTATCCAATAAGAGCAAAATCTTAACTGCAATCAAGGGAAATTCTGGCAAATGCTACAAGCAATATTTCGATTTAAATTATAAGCCGATAGATGAAATTGAACTAATCGATATTAAAGATTTGCAACTTGATGATAATACTTTTTTTTCGGGGGACTTGGAAATATCCGATAATTCCAATAATGAAAATTTAGCCAAAATCAATAGCATTTTGCCAACTACTTTGTCAAATTTGGCTTATTCAAAATTTATCAAAGAGGAATTTGCAGATTTTGATAATTTTGAACCTTCATATTATCAGGAATTCAATTTTAGAAAAGCATAGAAATAACTTACTTTAAAATAAAATTATTAATTATACGTTAAGAATAGATTATTTTTTATCATAAAAGCAGAAAAATATATGAAACTTGCAGACTTTGTTTATACAATTCCTAAAAATCTAATTGCAGAATATCCAATCGAACCAAAAGAATCCGCTCGGATGATGCATTTAGACAAGAAAACAGGTGAAATATCCGACCAGACAATCGGAGATTTATATGATTTTCTCGAGCCCGGCGATTGTATCGTTTTGAACGAAAATAAAGTATATCCAGCAAGGTTGATTGGTAAAAAAGAGAAAACCGATGCTGAAATTGAAGTATTACTTCTCCGCCAACTCAAGAAAGAAGATAAAATCTGGGATGTTTTAGTCGAGCCCGCTCGTAAAGTGAGAATTGGCAATAAAATATTCTTTGATGATTATAAATTTTATTGCGAAGTGATTGATAATACAACAAATCGCGGTAGAACTGTTCGTTTTAGCTATCAATCTAATTTATTTGATGTTGTTGATAAAATTGGTATAATGCCTATTCCTGCTTATTTGAAACGACAACCAGAGCCTAAAGATGTGGAATATTATCAAACAGAGTATGCTAACCCAAATTATATGGCATCGATTGGACCACCGTCAGCTGGATTGCATCTTAGCCAAGCATTCTTGGATAGATTAACTGCCAAAGGAGTGAAAATTGCCAAAGTAAGCACTGCTATTGGTCAAGCATTATTTGATACGATAGAAGTAGAAGATTTAACCAAACATCGTATGTATTCCGAACCTTTTGATATTACCAAAGAAGCCGCCGATACAGTGAATACTGCTTTGAACCAAAAGAAAAAGATTGTTGCAATCGGTTCAAGTGTTGCACGCGCCTTGGAAAGTTCTTACCTTACAACATTAGCAATTAAAAAGAACTCTGGCTGGACAGATAAATTTATCTATCCATCTTATGACTTTAGGATTGTTACGCATTTACTCACAACTTTCCACTTACCAAAATCACCTTCTTTATTAATGTCGTGTGCTTTTGCAGGTACTGAATTTTTACTACAAGCTTATAAAAAAGCTGCTAAAAACAATTATAGATTCTATGTATTTGGAGACACTCTCTTAATTCATTAGAATTGCTTAATTTTGTATTGTTAGTTTTATAAATACACGAATAATGAACAAAATTTAATTAATAAATATCCTAAAAGGCACTATAAGTGCCTTTTGTTGTTATATTTATTTGTTTAATATTTAATTTCAAAATATTATGAACATTAATCAAAATTTAGATTTCTCGGAATTTCCAAAACCCACTTATGATCAGTGGAAGAACGAAGCAATTAAATCCCTAAAAGGTGCTGATTTTGAGAAAAAGCTCTTTTCTCAAACCCTTGAGGGAATATTATTGCTTCCTATCTATAATATGTTGGATTTGGATAACCTTCCTTACTTGTCAAATCATCCAGGCGTATCTCCTTATTTGCGGGGAAACTATGCTTCTGGAACAATTGCTCGTAAATGGGAAATTGCTCAAAGTATTCCTTTCAGTAATCATGCCGAATTCAATTCACAATTAAGGCAAGCTTTGGCAAATGGGCAAGATGCTATTACAATTAATATTAATCGCCATGAATATTACCAGTTTTTTCCTCTTGCAGTGAATTGTGGAACTAAGTTTATTCATCAAGATGATCTTTCGGCGGCTTTTGATGGTATAAATTTGGAAGATTATCCTATATATTTTAATGCTGGTGATATATATTCTGAGTTTGCTCCTCTATTTATTGATTATTTGAACAGCAAAGAATATGATTTAACTAAGATTAAGGGCAATATCGGTGCAGATCCTTTCGGTGAAATCTTAATTAATGGTGGTTCCAAATATTCTGTGGATCATTTAATCTCATCTTTAGCCGAAACTATTTCAATTTTGCATGATTCTGTTCCAAATTATGGTGCTATTACTTTGAATGGTGCCTTTTATTATAATGCTGGGGCTACTGCTGTCCAAGAATTGGCTTTTTCTTTTGCTAATTTGATTGATTTGATTACCAAATTATCCCAATATGGTCTGCAACCGCATCAAATCTTTCCAAAAATTCGCCTTCACTTCTCCGTTTCGTCTGATTTCTTTATGAATATTGCCAAATTGAGAGCCGCAAGAGTTCTTTGGGCTAAACTTGCGGAAGCTTATGGCTTAGATGCTACTTATCAGAAAGTAAAAATTCATTCTTCTACTTCGATGAGGGACAAAACCAAACTCGATCCGTATGTTAATATCCTTCGTAACTCCATTGCAGGTCTGTCTGCTATCCTTGGCAATTCCGAAAGTATTGATATTGGTAACTTTGACTTCGCTTATGGTCATCCTTCGGAGCTTTCCTTACGCATTTCACGTAATACTCAACTTGTTTTGCTCCACGAAGCTCACTTAAATGATACTATCGACCCAGTTTCAGGCTCTTATTATATAGAATCTTTAACTAATGATTTAATTAACTCCGCTTGGAAACTATTTTTGGATATTGATACTTCCGGTGGATTCTGGAATGCTATTCAATCGGGCAATATTCAATCGCTTATTGCTGATTCTGCTAATATTATTGACCAATCTTATCAAACAAGACGCTCTACTCTTTTGGGAACAAACAAATATCCTATATTAAAACAAAAATTACCCACAGATAATCCCCCTTATCAATTCAAAGATATTGCTTTTAAGGAACTTACTCCCAAAATTACTGAAGTTCAATCCATTAAAATAACTCGTTTTGCTTATCAATTTGAATTATTACGCGATAATGCTTCGAAATTTGAACAAATTACAGGTGCTTTGCCCCAAATCCTTATGTTAAACTTCGGTGAGGTTAACGAATGGAAGCCCCGCAATGATTTTGCTCTTGATTTTCTTCAAGTTGCGGGCTTTGATTGTATCCAATCGCCCGCTTTTAATTCCTACGAAGATGCTATGATCTTTTTTATTGACCAAAGTTGTCCAAATTCAATCGCTATTTGTTCATCTGATGCTAAATACGAATCACTTCTGCCCGAATTATCTTTCCTTATTAAAAAATATAAACCAATGTGTAATATTATTCTTGCCGGTTATCCCGAAGGAATGATTGATGAATACAAATCTTATGGAATTGATCATTTTGTTCATCTTAAAGCGAACATTTTTGAAACGCTTTCGGATATTCAAAAGTATTCTGTGCTTCCAATTATTAAGGAGAGAAATTAAATGAAACCAGATTTTAGCAAAATTGATATAAATTCTTCTAATTCCATTTCATCTTTGCCCCAAAATCATTGCAAAGAGTGGGTGGATAACTTCATTTCCGAAACTGGCAAAACACCAGGAGACGCTGAAGTTCTAACTTTGGAAAATATTAATATAAAACCACTTTATACCAAAAAAGATTTGGACAATTTTGAACATATTAATTACACTGCTGGTCTGCCTCCGTTCCTTCGCGGTCCTTATCCAACCATGTATGTGACAAAACCTTGGACTATCCGTCAATATGCGGGCTTTTCTACTGCAGAAGAGAGCAATGCTTTCTATCGCCGAAACCTTGCCGCTGGTCAAAAGGGTCTTTCCGTTGCATTTGACCTCGCTACTCATCGTGGTTATGACTCTAACCATCCTCGAGTGGTCGGTGATGTTGGAAAAGCGGGCGTTGCTATTGATTCTATACTTGATATGAGAGTCCTTTTTGACCAAATTCCTTTAGAAAAGATCTCTGTTTCTATGACAATGAATGGTGCCGTTCTTCCTGTGCTCGCTTTTTATATTGTAGTTGCCCAAGAGCAAGGTGTTTCGCTTGAAAATCTTTCAGGAACAATCCAAAATGATATTCTAAAGGAATATATGGTTCGAAATACTTATATTTATCCTCCAAAAATGTCTATGAGAATCATTTCTGACATCATTCGCTTCACATCTGAGCTTATGCCGAAGTTTAATTCAGTCTCTATTTCTGGATATCATATCCAAGAAGCTGGAGGAACAGCCGATTTGGAGTTAGGATATACACTTGCTAATGGATTAGAGTACATTAGAGCAGGAATTAATGCCGGTTTAACTATAGATGCGTTCGCTCCAAGGTTATCTTTCTTCTGGGCTATAGGAATTAATTACTTTATGGAAATAGCAAAGCTCCGTGCGGGTAGAGTTTTGTGGGCTAAGATTATAAAATCGTTCAATCCTAATACTCCTAAGTCTATGGCTCTTCGTACTCATTCCCAAACCAGTGGCTGGAGCCTCACTGAACAAGACCCTTTTAACAATATTGTTCGAACAGCGGTCGAAGCTATGTCAGCTACGCTCGGTCATACTCAATCTTTGCATACTAATGCTTTAGATGAGGCTATTGCTCTTCCAACTGACTTCACTGCAAGAATAGCAAGGAACACTCAGATATTCTTATTGGAAGAAACTAACATTACTAAGGTTATTGATCCTTGGGCTGGGTCTTATTATGTTGAATATTTGACCCATCAGCTTATAGAAAAAGCCTGGAATCATATTGTTGCGATCGAAAATCTTGGCGGAATGGCTAAAGCAATTGAATCAGGAGTTCCTAAACTTAGAATTGAGGAAGCTTCTGCTCGTAAACAAGCCCGTATTGATTCGGGATTGGAAATTATCGTTGGTGTTAATAAGTTTAATACTTCAAAAGCTACTTCTATTGAAGTATTAGATATTGATAATACTGCAGTTAGAAATCTTCAAATTAAGCGATTGAATGAATTGAAAATGAATAGAAACCAAAATGAAGTTGATGCGGCTCTTAATGCTTTGACTATTTGTGCTGAAACAGGCGAAGGGAATCTTTTAGATTTATCTATTAAAGCTGCTCGTGCAAAAGCAACTCTTGGCGAAATATCTGATGCCATTGAGAAAGTATCGGGACGTTATAATCCTCAAATTATGTCCATTAGCGGTGTCTATGGTGCCGAATTTGGTAACAAAGATGAAATTAATGATATAATTATGCTCGCTGATAAGTTCGATGACCTCCATGGAAGACGTCCAAGGATCCTTATTGCTAAGATGGGACAAGATGGACATGATAGAGGAGCTAAAGTTGTTGCTACAGCGTATGCTGATATGGGATTTGATGTTGATATTGGTCCGCTTTTTCAAACTCCACAAGAAACAGCACTCCAAGCAATAGAAAATGATGTCCATATCATTGGTGTTAGTTCCCTTGCTGCAGGACATAAGACCCTTGTTCCTGAATTAATAGCCGAATTAGATACATTAGGACGCAATGATATTATGATTATATGCGGTGGTGTTATTCCTGCACAAGATTATGACTTCCTTTATCACGCTGGCGTTAGTGCTATATTCGGTCCTGGAACAAAATTGCCCGAAGCTGCAAAGAAAATACTTATTGAATTATTCAAAAGGCAAGAATAGTTAATAGAATTAGATAATTATATAATAATAATAAACAAAAAAAGTCCAGCATAGCTAAATGTTGGACTTTTTTATTACCAAAATACATTCTACATAATTATTACGTTGCTTGGATCGCTTGTAATATTGTTTCTTTGAGCCCTAACACGTATAAAATTAGCACCTATTGCATTAATTAATCGCAATTCATAAGTTAATTTAGTTGATGTTCCTACAATAGCCCACCCTGTTCCATAATTATTGCTCAATTCTATTAAATAAGTAGTTCTATCTGGATTGTTACTACGACTCCATTTAATAGAAGCATTCCCTCCTGCTACAATACTACCCGTTAAGTTTAATGGAGGAACAGGATTTGTAGGAGATGGAGTAGGACTTGGAACAGTTAAACCTAAAAGCTCTTTAATACTGTTAGAAACACCTGGTTTAGCTTGTATTTGTTTTGCTAATACACGTATGTTTGTTACCAAAGATGACTTAGATATATTCTTTGTGTCAGTTGAGGCTTTAGCTTCAGCTTGTTTAGCAATAGAAGCATTTAATTTTGTAGAATAATCAGTTTTCTTTGTTGTAATAGTTGTTATATCTGAAGCAATTAAACCTAATGTTGCTAAATTAGCATTAGCAACAGTAATAAAATTTTCAGTCCAAGGTACAATATCCCCTTCTTTTGATGGAATAAAATCAGATGTAGCCATAAAAACTCCTAAAAATAGTTAAATAAATGTAAAATATATAATAAAATTAATAATAATTATATAATAATCATAATAAAATAGAATAAAAGCACAAAAAACCAAAGCAAAAGCGTTAGCAAATATGTATAAGAACAAACAAATAAAAATAATATTGCAAAAATAGAAATAAATAATAAATAAACAATAAATATTATCAAAAATAAATACTTTATAATGAATAAGAAATAAAACAAAATGAATAAAAAGGAATAGAAAATGAAGTATAAATTAATTAAAGAGGGGTCAAACTAATATATAACCAATCACATATTAATCATCATTGTAATAGAATAATGATTAAGTACCAATTCGAATATCAACATCATCGCACCGAAGGTAATTGGCACTAATAAATTATCGTCCAATTTAACAACCTTAGATATTGCCTCGCTAAAAGTAGTTACTAATGCAGAAATCAATCCAAAAAATAAGAAATAATTAGATAAATGGAACACAAATGTAAATATAAATATGACTAATGAAGCCGAAACGAAAAAGGCAACACTTCCTTCGAGTGTCTTCTTCTTGAAAAATGGTATTTTCCCAAACTTCCGACCAATTAAAGCAGATGAAATGTCCGAAATTATCATTATAGATAAGGCAACCACAGCAAAAAGTTTAGGAAAAAGAAGAATAGTGAGAGAAGCCGAAATAGCAAGCCACGAAGCCCCATTTAGTCTGAACTTATTCTTTTTAATTTCGTGCTTACGCAACATTGCCGAAACATACTTGAAGAATAGATTGCCAAAAAACTTAGACTTCTTGCTTAAAATATCGAAAGAAACGGTGGCAATAGTAAGCCCAAGCATAATCCAAAAAGCAGTAAGCTTATCTAAGTGAATATAAATGAGTGCAATATTGAGCGAAAACAAATGAACTAATTTTCTTCTAATCTCATCTGAATAAGAAATATTGGAGTCTGGCTTCTCCTTTTTCTTTTTTAAATTTGAGGGAATACCTAAATTGATTACGTCCGAGTCATCTAAATTGCTATGTGTTTTATGTTTGCTTTCCATATTCTAAAAAGTAAATTAATTTAAGTGAAAATATATTAAAATATCAATCATTGCAATAAAATTTATTGCAAATTAAACAAAATTATGTAAAGACTTCTTAATTTTGAAAGAGTAAAGTTTCAATTTGCTTAATTTTGTATTTTGAGATTGCAAATAAAAGAAAAGAAACAATCTAAAATTAGGTATGATTATTGTAGATTTAATTGGAAAATGAAGATATGAAAATACTAACTGCCACAGCTGAATTAACTCCGATAGCCCAAGCAGGTGGATTGGGTGATGTTGCTGCATTTCTACCCCGTGAATTAGAAAAAATGGGACATAATGCCATAATTGTTCTCCCAAAGTATCGAGCAATAGATATAGAAAAATGGGGATTTAAGAATACACATAAAACATTAGTTGTGCAAATGGGATATTGGAATGAATATGCTTTACTTTGGGAAGGAACACTACCAAATAGTACAGTTAAAGTTTATCTTGTGGAAAATAATGAGTACTTTGACCGTGCAGGAATATATGGCGACCCAATAGAATTTAGTGATAATGACCGCAGATTTATATTCTTTAGCAAAGCAGTTTTCGAAGTGTGTAAAGCACTTGGTTATTCACCCGATATTATCCACGCCCATGATTATCACACAGCTTTTACGCTCGCATTTTTAAAGGAATTTTACCAAAATGATCCAATGTTTAGTCATACAGCAGGAGTTTATACTATTCATAATTTGGCATATCAAGGTAAATTCAATCCAGATACTGCTTTATTGTATTCGGGCATTCCGCTCTCTAAGTTTCAGCCATATTCACCTTATGAATATTATGGAATGGTGAATGCAATGAAAGTTGGAATTATGATGGCTGATAAAATCACAACTGTAAGCCCAACATATTCTCAGGAAATTCGCTGGAGTTACTTTGGCGAAGGTTTAGATGGTGTAATTAATTCCCGAGCAGCCGACTTTATTGGTATTTTGAATGGCATAGACTATGACGAATGGAATCCCGAATCCGATTTAAATATAAGTGCTCATTATTCAATTGGTGAATTTGATAAAAAGTCTTATAATAAACATAAGCTACTGCTGGATTATGGATTGTCTGATTATGACGATATGAACTTGCCATTGATTTCTATGGTTACTCGCCTTACCGACCAAAAAGGAGTAGATTTAGTAATTGCAAAATTAGAAGAATTGTTATCCCAGCATAACTTCCGTTTCTTTTTATTAGGTTCGGGTAATTATAATTATGAGAATTATTTTAGATATCTAAGCCATCGTTTCCCTAAAAATGCACTAAATTATATCGGATACAATGCTGCATTATCTCATCAGGTTATCGCAGCAAGCGATTTCTTTTTGATGCCATCGCGGTTTGAGCCTTGCGGACTAACTCAAATGTATTCTTTGCGATATGGTACAATTCCAATTGCACGTCAAACAGGTGGAATCGCAGATTCTGTTTTTGAGTATGATTATAATAATCAATCAGGTAATGGTTTCACATTTTGGCAATATCATCCCGATGATATGGCTTATGCAATATCGCGAGCACTTAGTATTTACAATAATCAACCTCATTGGAATAAAATCCGCGAGAATGCTATGAACCATAATTTATCTGCAACAACGACTGCTACAAAATACTTAGAAGTTTATCAGTGGGCTATCAACTCTCAGAGCAACGCTTAAGCATTGCTCTGACCAAGATATTCCCACTTTTCGGGTGCAGATGAATTTAGGGTGATGACAAAATTATAGATTAATTGAATTAATGTTTATTGATTAATCAGCGTTAACATCTGCAGAGTCTGGTTTGGAAGTGTAAGCTGGAGCTACTTTGAAATGTTTCATCAAAATATCGCGAGTAATTGGTGCAGCAACAGTTGCACCAAATCCTGCATTTTCCACTATTGTCACTATTACAATTTCTGGATTATCCATTGGAGCGAATGCAACAAACCAAGAATGGTCTCGCCCTTGAGTATTTTGGGCAGTTCCTGTTTTACCACATACCTTTATGCCCGATATTTGAGCATTTGTTGCAGTTCCGCCTCCTTCGTTCACCACTTTATACATACCTTTATGAATATAATCAAAAACCCAATCATCAACAGGCAATTTGATTGTACTGTAAGAGTTGTTTTCGATTTTACGAACTGAAATATTCTCCAATTTCCTAACTAAATGAGGCTGATGCATAACTCCACGATTAGCAATAGCCGAAACATATTGAGCTAATTGAATTGGCGTTACTGATATTTCACCTTGCCCGATACCGAAATTAGGCAACCAACTTTGGTAATTAACTTCTTTATGGAATTGTTGATTAAACCATTGAATTGACGGGAATAATCCAATATTTTCAGCAGGTAAATCAATTCCAGTTAATTTACCAAATCCAAATAAATAGCCCCACTTACTAAATAAATCAATGCCAAGCTTTGAAGCAAGATTTGAAAAATATGGATTGCAACTCACTTGAATTGCAGTTACAATACTTATAGCTCCGTGTACACCGTGGCATTTGATTGTTCTATCGCCATAATGATAACCGTTAGTGCAAACATAAGTGGAAGTTGGTGTGATTACGCCTTCTTCAAGTCCTGCAATTGCCATAAGCATTTTCCAAGTAGAGCCTGGCGGATAAGTACCTTGAATAACGCGATTATACAATGGTTTGCTTTCGTCTTGGAACAAAAACCGAGCATCTTCGTGAGTTAATTTGCCGCTAAAGATATCCGGATCAAAATCAGGCTTACTAACTAAAAAGAGTATTTCGCCATTTCTTGGATCAATTCCAATAGAAGCACCCCGTTTTCCATCTAAAAGTTTTTCTACATAATATTGTAAATCAAAATCAATTGATAAAAACAAATTTGCACCTGCAATAGCTTCTTGACTTTCAAATTCCTGACTAATTTCATCTACTCGTTTACCTTCGCGATTGAAAGCAACAATTTCGTATCCATCAACACCCCGTAGGAGTTCATCATAAAATTTTTCAATGCCATCTTGTCCAATTTTATCTCCTGCTTTCAAATAAGGTCTTTGCTGAATTTGTTTCTCAGATGCTTCACGAATATAACCTAAAATATGCGACATTTTTACAGAATCTGAATATAGCCGTTTAGTTACAATTTCGATTGACACTCCATTTAAAAAGTGTTGATATTCTTTAATTAATGAAAGTGTTTCAAAATCTAAATCTCTTAATATCGTAAAAGGCGTGTATCTTTCAAACTTTTTCTTTAAAAACTTTGCTTTTTGCAACAATAAAGGATCAATTTCAATCAAATTAGAAAGTATTTTTTGGGATGTTGAATCGAATGAAGCAGGTATAATATTTAAATTATACGATGCTTGGTTATGAACTAATAATTTATTATTTCTATCGTAAATCTGACCTCGAGGTGGCATCAATCGGAGTTTCTTGATTGCTTGAGCTTCGCTATAAATTTTAAATTTATCACCCGAGAGAACTTGGAGTTGAAATAACCTTACAAAGAAAATTGTAAAAATTATAAAAAGTATCAGACGGAGAAGTCTCACTCGCTCGATTGGAGCTACGAAAATATAACTATTTGAAGAGATGTTTTCAAAAATTTTCATAATTGTTCGGATTTCTCTTAATTAATTTATTTGTTTTGAATCAATCGAATCAAGTTTTGTAAAATGTTCTTTAGTCCTATTTTGGTAGGCAAACTCAATTAATAATAGAGAATATGCTGTTATCATTGTTCCGTCACGCAGGAAAAACTGAGAACTTGTTAAACTACTCAAAATTAACACTAAAAGACCAGTGAACCCAGAAATTGCTATAAATTTATAAAACAAGTCATCATTTAAATACCATGTTTTGATTGACTTTCCGAAATAATAGAAAAGCACATATAAATACATTAAGAACATCGGTATTCCAATGCGATACGCTAAATATAGATAGCCGTTATGAACAGTAATAGTATGACTTGTTTCTGAGTATATTGGATTATAAAAACTAAATTCTTTAAAAAAACCATTACCTTGAAGTGGATTTTCTTTTATTTTATTAATCAGAACTTTGTATTCAGAAAGTCGTGATTTAAGCGACATATCAGCTTTGCCTTGTGTGGAAGAAGTTAATCGCTTTTCTAAAACTGTAAATACTACGTCGGCTTGTTGTTTGAAAAAAATATTTATCATAAAAACAATACTTACAGAAACAAAAACAGCAACAACTGCTAATTGAATTTTCTGACGCAGTGGAATTATGATGAAAAAAATAAACATAATTCCCAAAACCAGGACCCAAAATGTACGTGAGAAAGTTGTAACTAAGGCAGCTGAAGTTGTACCTACTACCAAAATCAGCCATATTTTGGATTTGATTTTTTGAGGATATAGAAAAAATAAAGTTCCAACTGATATTGAAAATGTAAAAAGCGTTTGATTTATTCTGATTTTAGTCCCAGATAGCACTTGATAGGCATATTGAACGCCTGAGGTCATTCCTTTATAATAATCATAGAACTGACCTAAATCGTTGAGTAAAACTGATATTGAAAATATGATTCCTAATTGTATAAGTTGTTTTTTTGTGTTAAATAACTCACGAAGAGGAAAGAAAATCAACACCATAGAAATTATGATATATTCTCGAAATGCATCAACTAAGGTAACTGAATTTAATTTTGATATGAATACAAATCCAAAGGCTAAAACAAAGAAAAGTAGAAGAAAAAAGTCTGCAGTATTCTTTACTAATTTTATTTTTTTTACTAAAGCAGCCCAAAATAACCAGAAGTATAAACTCCCAAAGTAGTACCCAGCAAAAACAATATCAAAAACATCAACTCCTTCCTGACCGCTTCGTAGATATAATGGAGATGTTATGATAATTGAAAGTATCCAAAATCTTTGGAATTTGCTACTTTGATTGATCATTTCTATACAACTTAATCTGTGTTGAAATTTCTTTAAAGTAATTAATGAAAAATATTATCAAGACTCCAAGTATAAACATACCAAATGTGGAGCCAGCAATAACAAAAGCCCTTTTAGGTTTGTCCTTTTTATCAGATGGAATTGCTTTATCAACTACTAATAAATTTTGAATATTTTTGATTTCGTCAGTACGAATTTTTTCCATCATTGATAAAATCATCGCTTTTACTTTAGTGTAAGCTTCAAATTCTGTGTATAATTTTAAATACTCAAGTCCTACACTTGATGCCTCGGATAGTGAAAAATTACCTGCGAACCCTGGTTGAGTTTGTAATGAATTTAATTTATCGGTAATTTCTGCTCCAATATTTTTATAAGATTGAGCCATTGCATCATTTTCTCCATAGTTCGTTTTATAGAAATTATAGTAAATTTCATATTTTACTTGTTCAGCCTTCATTTCTGCTAATGCTTTTGCAACTGATTGTGCTTGATCTTCTGGAGAAAATAATTGAGTTTGCTTCGAAAATTTATTTAGTTTATTTCCTAAACTTATTAAAATACTATCAATTGTTTGTATTCTTAATTCAAAATAATCTTTAGATAATTTATTGTCCTGCCGAAATAAATCTAGAAAATGGTTATTTGCTATTTGTACATAGTCGTTTGCAATATTTGCAGCACGATTTCTATCAATATCCCAAACTGTTATGATGTAATTACCTTCTTTTTCGTAATTAATTTCCACATTATTCAAAAAAGCTTTCCGCAAATCAATCATATCTTTTTTTGGTATATCATAAACTTTATGTAATTCATATTTGTTGATAATTGAATCGACAACCGAACGACTCTGCAGAATTACAATATATGAATATTGGTCTTGCGAACCTGAACCAGTCATCTTTGTTAAACCAAATTCCTTTAACGTTGACGAAATTGCAGAGCCAGCTACAGATGAATTATCTTGAGAAGAGTTAGAAGGTACAAGGTTTGTAGAGGAAGCATACCATTTTGGTAATAACAATGCTACTATAGTAGAACCTACTGCTCCAAGCAATGTAAAAATTATTAAAAATCTTTTATACTTAGATAAAGTCAAAAAGAAGTATGTTGAATCTTGAAATTGATTTTCATTCGTCATAAAGGATATTGAAATTTTATTATTTGTAAATACTAAATTACGAATAAATTTTAATTTTCATTTTAATTTAGTATCAAAAAACTTATTCAAGCAAGAAAATAATCAGAAATAATGAAAAATTTTGAATTAGAATCAAACTATAAACCTTCTGGCGACCAGCCACAAGCTATCAAAGAATTAATTGAAGGATTAAATCGAGAAGATAAACATCAAGTTTTACTTGGAATAACTGGTTCTGGAAAAACATTCACTGTTTCCAATGTAATTAACGAAGTACAGAAGCCAACATTAGTCCTTTCTCCGAATAAAACCCTTGCTGCTCAGCTTTTTAGCGAGTTTAAATCATTTTTTCCGAGTAATGCTGTTGAATATTTTATTTCTTATTATGATTATTATCAACCCGAAGCGTATTTACCATCAACAGATACTTACATCGAGAAAGATTTTGCAATAAATGATGAGATTGATAGATTGCGATTGCGAGCTACAAGTGCACTCGTAGAAGGTAGGAGGGATGTAATTGTTGTTGCCTCTGTTAGCAGCATTTATAGTATTGGAAAAAAAGAAGAATTCGAAAAATTTCTTTATTATTTAAGTGTTGGGATGCAAATTCCCAGAAAACAATTTCTTTTGCGACTTTCCGACCTTCATTATACCCGAAACGATACCGACTTTCAACGGGGTAATTATAGAGTTCGAGGTGATATTATTGATATTGTTCCGGCTTACGAAAATAAAATTGGAATTCGAGTTGAATTTTTTGGCGATGAAATTGAGAAAATATCTTCTATTGATATTTTAAGCAATCGAACTTTGGAATATTTTACAGAATATACTCTTTATCCAGCAAAATTGTTTGTAACCAGTCAAGAGCAACTTGAAATTTCAATGAAACGAATTAAAAATGATCTTTCAGATAGACTTGTTGAATTGAATGCTCAAGAAAAATATGTTGAAGCACAGCGTTTGGAACAACGTACAATGTTCGATTTAGAAATGATGAAAGAAGTTGGATATTGCTCGGGCATAGAGAACTATTCAATGTATTTAGCGGGTAGGGAAGTGGGCGAGCGACCCAATTGTATCTTTGATTATTTCCCAAAAGATTATTTGCTCGTTATTGACGAAAGTCACATTTCTGTACCGCAAATTCGTGGAATGTACAATGGTGATCGATCACGTAAGCAAACCCTTGTTGATTTTGGTTTTCGTTTGCCGTCTGCTCTCGAAAATCGACCACTTAGATTTGATGAATTTCAAGATATTACTAATCAAATCATTTACGTTAGTGCCACACCAGGAGATTATGAATTGCAAGAAAGTGACGGAGTCGTTGTGGAGCAAGTAATTCGTCCAACTGGTTTATTAGACCCCGAGATTATTGTCCGTCCAATCAAAAATCAAATTGATGATTTGATTGATGAAATAAGAATTAGAACTACTAAAAAACAAAGAACACTTGTTACAACTCTCACCAAACGGATGGCAGAAGATTTATCTGAATATTTGCAGAACTTGAATATAAAGGTTGCTTATATACATAGTGATTTTGATGCTTTGGCTCGCGTGGAGATTATCAGAAATCTTCGGCTTGGTGAATTTGATGTATTAGTCGGGGTTAACCTTCTGCGCGAGGGGCTCGATTTGCCAGAAGTAGCACTTGTAGCAGTTCTTGATGCCGACAAGGAAGGATTTTTGAGAAGTGAACGATCACTTATGCAAACAGCAGGTAGAACTGCAAGAAATGCCGAAGGAAAAGTAATTTTTTATGCTGATAAAATTACAAAAAGTATGCAATTTGTTATCGATACAACAAATAATAGACGGAAAATTCAAGAAGAATACAATAAATTGCATAATATTAATCCAACAACGGTTTATAAATCTATTGAAGAGATTATGAGTTCTACATCGGTTGCAGATATAAACATAAGTAAGAATAATGCACGAAATAAAATTAAGGACATTTCTAAGAAAAGTGTTGAAAATATCGATCCATTAGCCGACAAATTGCCAATGAAGCAATTGTCAGAATTAATTGATCAATTATATATTGAAATGAAATCCGCAGCAAAGAATTTGGACTTTGAACGAGCAGCTGACTTAAGAGATGAAATTGCAAGGCTCAAAGTAAAATTGGAAAATAAATAAGAATGAATTATACTTATCAAGAAAATTGTTTGATTAGTAGGTTTTAGTAGCAACGAATTGACTTTGGTAAACTATTTCCGACAAGTCGGGATTTCCGCTTTGCTCCAACCCATCATATAAAGTGATATTATTTTATAATAGTAACTTGTCATTATGGATTTCCTCTGGGTCAGCATAAATTAGTAAATATTTTTTTACAAAATCAACAACAGATTCCGAAAGAATTACCGCTTGCTCATACTCTTCGAGTTCTACTTTTTCATAATCACCTGGATAACGAGTTTCTACTGCATAAGATGTTAGGGTAACTGAATCTATTATGGAGTTGGGGATAGGAACACCTCCGTCTTTTAATGTCTTAATAAGA
>DYPF01000278.1 GCA_020720105.1 Chloroherpeton thalassium | reverse complement strand
GAATGCGGATTAAACAGCAACGGAGAACAAACTCAAAAATGTGAAAATGATATTTGGGTTGATTTTGGAAATTGCCTTGATCCTGATATTTGTGAGAACTTATCAATACAAAATATTCCGTGCGGAATAAACGGGCTTGGTGAATTAGAACAAGAATGTGTGGACGGAAATTGGATTGATATTTCAAGTTGTTCGGTTGTAATAAAAGAAGAATATTTTCATATTGAGTCAAAAATTGATGATATGTTTATTAAAGATAATATTATTTATACAATTTCAACAATATTATTTCCTGCCGAAACTCTCGGAACATTTCAAAAACAGTTGGTTATTTCAAAAAAAGACTTAAATTTAAATAATTTGGGTTCTTTATCTTTCGGAACACCTCAAGATGATTTTAACGGCAAAATATTTGTTGATGATTCGGGTTTAATTTATATTGCAGGTTCAACAACAGGTTCTTTTGATGCTGATTTTCCAAACAGAGGCGGTATTGATTATTTTATTGCAAAATTTGATAACAGTTTGGAATTACAATTTGTTATTTCAAACGGTTCGGAAGAAACAGAAGAAGTTTCTGATTTGATTGTTAAAGATGATTACGTTTATGTTGCAGTAAATTCAAACGGTTTGTTTTTTGAAATAACGGGTGGAGATTATAACGGATTTCTTTTGCAATATGATAAGAATTATTTCGAACTTTCAAATGCTTATCCTATTTACACTGATTTAACCGATAAAATAACAGGAATTGCATTTGATGATAAAAATGAAATTTATATTACGGGAACAACAAACGGTCAACTTGCTCATGAAATGCCAAGTGAATTTGATATTTTTTTAATAAAACTGACAAACAACTTTGAGCTTAAATATACCAAATACTTCGGTTCTTTTGGAAAAGAAATTCCTGTTGCAATTAAATATTTCGGAGGAAATATTTATATTACCGGAACAACGGATTCGGCAAATTTTTACGGTATTAATAATTCCGGATTGAAAGATATATTTTTAATGAAAATAGATAAAGATTTAACACCCGAATCTAAAATATTCGGAACAACTCAAAACGATATTCCCGCAGATTTGACAATTAATAAATTCGGTGACATTTTTATAAGCGGATATACTCAAAGAATTTCAAGTTTAACAGGTTTATTAAATTATGATTCGGTATTATTAAAATATAGTACAAATTTACAACGTATTTATTCTGAAATCATTTCAGCAAATATCAAAAACAACACCGAAGATGATTCGTTTTATTCAATTATTTCAACAGATGATAAAGTTTTTATCGGAGGAAGTACAAACGGATATTTTATTGATAATGACGAAAGTGATACTGCAAATTTATTTACAATAAAATTAAATAATCCCAAAAGTTGTGTTCCTTTGGAGTTAAGAACAGTTGATTGTTCAGATAATGATTTATTAATTCAATCAATCAAATGTGTTAACAGCGATTGGGAAGTTGTTGACAGTTGTTATTCAACTCCTTGTGCAAATACTGAATTATTTTATGAAAGTTGCGGAATGAACGGAAGAGGGAAAATAACTTATACATGTACAAACAATCAATATATTTTAAGTGAAGCCTGTGTTGACCCGGATAATTGTGTTGATAACGGAATTGATTTGTCGGTATGCGGATATCATGATATGGGAGAACAGTTAATGACTTGTTTTGACGGAACTTTATCTCCTTCAAGTGAGTGTTCTGTTGATTTAAAGCAATTCGGAACAGATTTAATTGATGAAGGAAAAGTTATAACAAGCAATTTTGGTTTTACATATGTTGCCGGAGTTACAACAGGTTCTTTCGGCGGTACTCAAACAAACGGACAAAATGATATAGTAATAATACAATTTGATAATACAAATGTTGTTTCAAGAACTGTAATGCTCGGAACTTCCGGAAATGATTCTGTAACAGCAATGGTTACGGATACAATGGGGAATGTTTTTATAACAGGGCAAACAACAATTAATTTTGAAACAGATATTTCTTTACAGGGACCTACAACTTATGTTGCTAAATATGATTCCTCTTTAACAAGAGAATGGGTTCGCTATTATTTTGATGCAAGTGATACAAAACCTTATGATATGATTATGTATAACAACAGTATTTATATTGTCGGTGAAATTAACGGGTCGGAAGGAACAGAACCACCTTACGGTGCAATTGATATATTGCTTTTTAAAATTGATACAGCCGGAAATTTACTTCAACAAGCTTATCAATTCGGTTCAGCAGGTAATGATAAAGGTATTTCGATTAAAATTAAAGATGATGTTATTTATGTTGCGGGCGAAACAGATGGTGATATAACCGGTGAAAATAACACAGCATCTCCGGCAGGATTTTTATTAAAACTTGATGTATCATTAAATTTTCAAGATGTTAAGCAATTTAAATCAGACGGAACATCAACAAATGTAAAAGATCTTGTAATCGACAGCAATAATAATCTTTATGTTGCAGGTTATGAAACAGGAAATTGGAACTCTGAAACAAATAACGGAATGGGAGATATTTATATTGCAAAATTTTATAATGATTTTAATTTTCAGCAAGTTAAATTATTAGGAACTTTTAATGATGATCGTACTTATGGATTGGAAATTGATGTTTTGGATAATTTACATTTAATTTATTCTTCAAATGCAGGAATGGAAACTCATACAGGTTATAATATTTATGATTCAATTTTTACTTTATTAAAAGAAGAAATGTTTATGAGTTCAGATACAACTGTTGCAAATGATATATTCAGTTATAACAATATGATTTTTATTACAGGTTATACAGACGGGGATTTTCCGGAAACTGCATCTTCGGGTGGAAAAGATATTTTTGTATTCAGTAAAAAATAAATAAAATTCATAAAATATTGACAATAAATACAATTTATGTTAAAAATTTACTTTTACTTTGGGGGAAATAATGAAATATTTGTTGTTAGTTTCAGTAATATTCTTTTATTCATGCGGTGAGTCAAGTTCAGGCGGAA
>DYPF01000277.1:265-3018 GCA_020720105.1 Chloroherpeton thalassium | reverse complement strand
AACCGAACAAACAGTTTTGTGCGGAAGAGTGCAGGGATTCGGACTACACAAATCAGTATTTTCGGCATTTTCGGAACAACTCACAATTAATGTAAAAAGTAATAAACTGATTATTTTTTTCATAAAACTCCTTAGTTTAAAAATTTCCGAGTTGATTGATTAATTGAGGACAATCAACAAAAGGATTTCTGTTATTTTGAATTTGTTCAATTGCATTATTTCTGTTAATTTCTTTTTGGTCAACAGGATCAAGAATATTCCATTGTTTTAAAACTTCTTGTTGGTTGTTTATAAAGTCGGTTGGATTTTCATATCTTACTGCAAAATAAAACATTGCTCTTGCCAAGTCACCTTTATGTTGATTTGCCGGTTCAAAAACCGTTACTCCGTTTGCATTTTGTCCTCGTTTACTGCAATATGTATTATCGCTGTTACAAAATATTGAAGCAACTTCAACAACAATACCAAAAGGTAAATTACTTCTTGAAGAATTAACACCGGGATTTGTCGGAAATAAATGATGAATATCACTCTTTGCATCTCCGTCAGCACCTCTGCTTTGAGGCCAAGTGTGTTCGCAATTTACTCCGCTTCCAACTGAATACCAAACACCTGTATAAACACATTGATTTTTTCCGTTAATGTTATCAATTTCATTATACATATGTTCTCTTGCCGAATCATAACCGACTCCGTCAAATCCATCACCTGTAATTCTGTTTAATTCTGAAATAAGTTGAGTTCCTGTTAAATTTAAAACAGAAGAATAACGTTGACAACCTTCAGGCATTTGATATTCAACACAAACTCCGTTTTCAGACACAAAACCTTGATTACATGAACAAGTGTATTGCCCAGCTTCATTACCTGTTGCCGTACAAACATTTTTATTTTGTTGTGTGCATAAATTTGGATTGCACGGATTAACGGTTTGAACACAAGTATTTCCGTTTAAATGATATCCATTATTGCAAGAACAGGTAAAATCATCTACTTCGTTTCCTGTTGCTGTGCAAATATTTTTATTAATTTGAATACAAGGATTATTTTCACATGGATTTACATTTTCAATACAATTCCCGTTGTTTAAATGGTAATCAGTATCACAAACACAACCGTTATTTGAAGAATTTACATGCGAATTTTCAGTTTCGGAACAATCAAAAACACAAATATCATTTTCATTTGTATATCCATTTTTGCAATTGCAAACATAATTATTTCCTTCAATACTGCAAATTTCATTTGATTTACATGAATTCGGATTGCAAAGTTGATTTACATCAAAAATACAATTGTTTAATTCATCTTTTATATAATCTTCATTACAATCACAACCGTCATTAGTTGAATTTACTTTGCTGTTTAAAATATTTGAACAATCAAAAACACAGGTTTCTCCGTCTTTTATAAAGTTTTCTTTGCATTCACAAACTATTTTATCTGTTGAATCATTACAATTTTCATTAATTCCGCATGAGTTTTCACCACAAATTTCAGCTTTTACACAAACAATACCTGATGGAATATGACCCTCTTCACAAGAACAAATGCTTTTGTCATTTTCAACCGAACAAACAGTTTTGTGCGGAAGAGTACAGGGATTTGGATTGCATAAATTATTTGTTTGTGAAGAATCCCCGCAACTTGCTAATAAAAGCAAAGTTGCAGTTAATAAAAAGAATTTCATTTTACTCCTTATTGTCCTATTAAAACATCTTTAACGATTGCCATATGTTGCATATTTGATGCTCCTGAATCAGTTCTTAGTGCAGGAACAAAAAATTTAAGTAAATCTGCTTCGGAATAAACTCTTGTGTCAAAAACAAGTCCGTTAGTATACGTTTTTGTTTCACTTGTATTATTAGGATTGACATATACAACCGGAATTTGAAAAGCTTTTAAATTGTGGTCGAGAAGTACAAAGTCATATTGACTGCTTCCTGTTGCATTTGTTGCAGTATCACCTAATTCATCAACAGGGTGAGGTGATAAAACATAGAAAATATCTTCACCGTTATATTTCCCGAATCCGTTTGAACTTACCGAAGCAGTTCCGTTAAAATCTCCCCCTACAACATAATAATATTTTCCCGGATTTGCTGCTCTGTGTTCCGAAACTTTTTGAGCAATGATTTGTGCTGCTCCGACTTGATCGGAAGAAGGGGAAGTGTGTAAATGAACACTTATCGCCATAATATCAACAGTTCCGGGAATATCAATAATTGCCCAATCCAAATCTCTGTTAGGTATATAAGGGTCATCCCAAAAACCGCTTTGAGTAATCGGATATCGGCTTATAACACCGTTTGGAATATCTCCGTTTCCTCTTATGTATGAAAATTCAGAACCAAAAGTATTTGTTACAAAACTTCTTATTTCAGAATCAGCATTATTTGCATAATTAAATTCTTGAATCATTATTATGTCACCTTTTAATGCTTGGAAAATTCTTATTCCGTGTCCGGGGTCATAACTTTGATAATTTCCGCTTGTTATATTTCCGGCAATAAATCTTAATTTGTAAGTTGTCATAACAACACAGGTTCCGTTTTCACTTGGTTGATAACCATCATTGCAAGAGCAAGTGTATTGACCGGCTTCATTTCCTGTTGCTGTACAAACATTTTTATTTGTTTGAGTACACAAATTAGGTTCACATGGATTAACGGTTTGAACACAAATTGTTCCGTTTAAATGATAACCATCATTGCAAGAGCAAGTGTATTGACCGGCTTCATTTCCTGTTGCTG
>DYPF01000277.1:0-165 GCA_020720105.1 Chloroherpeton thalassium | reverse complement strand
TACAAACATTTTTATTTGTTTGAGTGCATAAATTAGGTTCGCATGGGTTAACGGTTTGAACACAAGTTGTTCCGTTTAAATGATAACCTTCATTACAAGAACAGGTGTAGTCATCAATTTCATTTCCTGTTGCTGTACAAACTTCTTTATTTTGTTGAGTGCAAG
>DYPF01000035.1:12789-18288 GCA_020720105.1 Chloroherpeton thalassium | reverse complement strand
GGCTTACTCAATGACCGGGGCTTTAAAGACTACCCAGTCCCTGCGGGACACCCCTTCTGAGAATGGGAATTATATTATCAGAGGGCAGAGCAAGCTCTGCTCCTACGAGATGAATTAATTAAATTGAAAAGCCAGCACAATAGAATTTAGGGCGGGCGGGCGGAAGTATCTAAAAAAGTATGGATACAGCAGCAAAGAAATCGAAGGGAAGAACGACAAGAAGTGGGCCCGGAGGGACTTGAACCCCCGACCAACGGATTATGAGTCCGTTGCTCTAACCAACTGAGCTACAGGCCCGGTTATCTAACTTTTTTGCTATTTGTAAAAAAGTTAGACTACAAAATTAATAAAAATTCTATTAATGACAATAATATAATTGCTATTTTTTGCGTTTTGTAATTTTTTCTGCTTCGCCAAATAATGTTTTAGCAACATTAACTTGTTTATCTATCGTAAAGAATACTTGCATATAGGCATTTCTATCCCACATACTTCGTGCTATTGTGCCTTTGATTTCGGTTTTGATGAACTCTTCATCTTTTTTATAGGCTTCCACGTCCCACTTGATTTCCTTACTTTCAGCTAATTTTCTAAAATCAGCCATCATTGCATCTGTAATTTGCCATTCTTTGATAAATAAACTTATATCTTTTTTATATTTTTCTGGAATCTTCTTACCATTATCTAAATATCTATCAATATATTCATAGAATACTCTATTCATTCTCAGAAGAACACTAAATCTTGTAATTGTGTCTTGTTTAACGGTATAATCGGGAATGATTCCACCACCACCAAGTACTGTTCTGCCGTTACGAGTGTAATATATTGGAATAGAATCTAAATTTATTACGTCTTTCTTTTTATTTTCTTTGATTTTCTTTTCATTTTCGGCTTGAATTTCCTTTTTTACCATATCCAAAGCATATTCAATATTCGAACCTTCTTTCAATTCTATTCTACCAACTAAATTGCGATAATCTTGTTTATCCTTATATGGACGTTGGATAGACCTGCCCGATGGAGTGTAGTATCGTGCTATCGTTAGTCTGTAAGCCGAACCATCAGATAATGGATATTGTCTTTGTACCAAACCTTTGCCAAATGAAGTTTCTCCAACAATCAAACCTCTGTCTAAATCTTGAATTGCACCAGAAACAATTTCGCTTGCCGAGGCAGAACCATCATTAATCAATACAACTAATGGAATATCTTCGCTTAAACCGCCATTAGATGACATATATACTTCGTCAAATTCAGGACGTCTACCTTTGGTATAAACTATTGTATCTGCACCACTCAAGAATTCGTCAGCCATCATAAATGCTTGATTTAAAAAGCCACCTGGATTGCCACGCAAGTCAAGTATCAATTTTTTCATACCTTTAGTTTTTAAATTCTTGATAGCTTCTGTTAGCTCTTCGTGTGTAGTAGCTGCAAATCTATTTACAGATATTATGCCAATATCAGTACCCTCAAGCAAAAAACTACCGTCAATAGTATATAGCGGTATTATATCTCGGATAATATTAAAGGTTAACAATTCTTTTTCACCTGATCTTTTAATGTCAAGTACAACTTTTGTACCTTTTGGTCCTCGAAGCTTCTTAGGAACTAAGTCACGTGAAAGTCCAACAGCATCTTCACCATCTATTTTAACAATTTTATCTCCAGACACAATGCCAACTTTTTCGCTCGGTCCGTCAGATATGGGTGAAATTACAACAATTGTATCTTCAATCACATCAAACTGCACACCAATACCATCAAAACTTCCTTGGAAATCCTCATTTACTTCCTCCATTTCTTCGGCTGTAATATATACAGAATGTGGATCGAGTTCGTTGAGCATACCTTTGATGGCTGCTTCTGTAAGTTTATGAGTATCAACGGGATCAACATAATTTTTCATTGCATTGTTGATTACTTCTTGGTATTTTCTTATTTGCTCGTATAAATTGTCACCTGAGATAAGTGGCTGGATTAAAATACCTACACTAAGTCCTATGATTACAAGAACTGAGTAAAGTAATATTTTCTTTCTCATATAATCCTATTTTTTACAATTAATTCATTTTTTAAAATATTAACATTTATAGACACATTATTGATATATTTATTATAATTATCGTTAGTTTTTATAGAAATAAAATCACATTAATTCTATTGGTTCTATATTTAATTTGGAAATTTTTTCGATAATTCTTTCTTTATTCATCAAACTATCAATATAAATTATTTCACCATTTTCTTTGTTTTTAGCAAGCCACGAGTTTGTTATTTTCATTTCCTCAATATCCGAAAGAGATAATTTATCGGGAATAACAGTTCCATTAAAGTAAACTTTACCAATCATTTCAATTAACTCGTTGTTATTCATATTCTTCTTCCCTGTTGTTTGATGATACATTAACTTATTATACCTAAAAAGAAAAATATCGTTAAACTTTTGGTCGGATTGATGAGACATTACCATTATAAAATTCTGATCATTAATTGAGTTAATGTAGTCATCAGAATTATTAAAAATTCTACTTGCGGCTTCTATTGTTTGCTTAACTTCTTGAGCTTTCTCAAATTCTAATTTCTCCGAAAAATTCTCCATTTTTATCTTAAGTTTTTCGAATAAATTAGTTGCAAAACCACTTAAAAATTGACGAACTTTTTCAACTTCTTTACGATATTTTTCATCAAAATCATTTTCAAATCTTAATGCACAAGGAGCTAAACACTCACTAATTTGATAAAATAAACAAGTATCATATATTTTTTTAGAGTTAAAATCCAAATCGCATTTTACTAATTGGAAATTTTTATCGATAATATCCTTGATTTCGAGGGCGATTGCTTTGGAGAGAAATGGTCCATAGTATTCAGCCTCCATTTCGGTATTGTAAGTAATGTCAATTCTTGGATATTTCTCATTTGTTGTTAGAATTAAAAATGGAAATGACTTAAGTCTCAATCCAACAAAATTAAATTTTGGCTCATATTTTTTAATTTCCTTAGATTCTAATAGCAATGCCGATAATTCATTATATGTTTCTTCCCATTTTAAATCAGCTATGGATTTTGTCAATTCTTTTAACTTATAAGAAGTTATATTCCCTGGTTGAAAATAGCTTGAGACTCTATTTTTTAATGATTTTGCTTTTCCAACATAAATTATTTTTTTCCGTTTATCCATAAAATAATAAACTCCAGGGGTATCAGGTAATGTTGATAGTTTATCCTGAAAAGAGTCTGTAAATTCTTTCAGTGGAGTAAAATAACTAAGTTTTTTATTCTGAAATGATAATAATTCCTCGAGTGTAGTAATTTCGTGTTCTTCCTCTGCAATTTCCAAAAAATGTAGCAATACTTTAGCTGTGGCTTTAGCGTCTCCCATTGCGGAATGTCTATTACGGAGACGAATGCCAAAATAATGGGCTAAATTACCAACATTTTTCTTTTGTGAATCAGCAAGCAATCGCCGAGCTAATTTTAGTGTATCCAAAACTGGGACTTCAAGCGGATCTAATTTAGCTCGTTTCATCGATTCATTGACAAATGAAAAGTCAAAATTGGCATTATGTGCAACAAATACGACATTTTGAGTCTTGAAAAAACTTGCAATTTTGGGCATAACTGCAAAATTCTCAGGTGCATAAAATACCTGTTCATTTGTAATTTTGGTCATTTGAGTTATAAAAGGAGGAATAAACTGGTGTGGATTTACTTGGGAACTGTATTCTTTTGTAATTGAATGATTATTTAAATTAACTGCTGCTATATCCATTATTCTATTTTCACGTGGATTATTTCCAGTAGTCTCTACATCAATAACGACGAAGTTAGCATCCCAAATACTTATACTTTCCACAACTTAACAAGATTTAGATTTAAATAGCATTATTTACTCATTACTCATTTTTAGAATTTACTTTTGCTGATGACTCAGTGGGAACAGAATCGCTTTTGCTCGAATTTGAGCTGGTATTACCTGAATTTGAATCCTCTGACTTAGGGCTATTAGTCTCATTTCCACTTTGTACAGATGTTGAACTTGCCGGTGATGTACTGCTATTCTTTTTGGAATAATCTGTTAAATAAAATCCACTTCCTTTAAATATTAGTCCAATATTCTTACTAATAACTCTCTCAACTTCGCCTTTTCCGTAAGTTTCTTCTTCACAAATCTCTTCAGGACAATATTCTAATGGTTTGCATTTTATACTTTGAGTCCATTCAAAAACTTTTCCACACTTTTTGCATTTATATGTATATATTGGCATCTTTTTTCCTTAAAATCTTACAAAACCAACTTTTTTGTAGACTTTATCTAATGTTTTATATGCTACTTTTTGTGCTTGGATAGCACCATATTCTAATACTTCCTTTAGACGATTTTTATCTTTCATTATTTCATTAAACTTCTCTCTAACAGGCAAAATCCAATCTGCTACTACATTGCCAACTGCTAATTTAAAATCACCATAACCCTTACCGACAAACAATTTCTCAATATCTTCAAAACTAACACCTGTTGCTAAATGGTAGAGTGTCATCAAATTGCTAATTCCAGATTTATTTTCTTCGTCAAATCTGACTTCGGCATCAGAATCAGTTACCGAACGCTTTATTTTATTGATAATCACTTCGTTTGTATCATTCAAAAAAATGCAAGAATTAACATTTTCATCGCTTTTCGACATTTTAACATTTGGATTTTGCAAACTCATAATACGAGAGCCAATTTTGGGAATGTACGGCTCAGGGATTTTAAATGTATCAGAATAATTGAAGTTAAATCTTTGTGCAAGATTTCGTGTTAATTCTAAATGTTGCTTTTGGTCTTCGCCAACAGGCACTAAGTCTGCTTGGTAAAGTAATATATCCGAAGCCATCAGAACTGGATAAGTAAATAATCCTGCATTGATATTCTCGGGATGACGTTCGCTTTTATCCTTAAATTGCGTCATTCTTCCAAGTTCACCAAACCCTGTAAAAGTATTCAAGACCCAAGCTAATTGTGAATGTTGAGGAACATGCGATTGAATAAACAAAACACTTTTATCAGGATCAATTCCAGCAGCTAAAAATAATGCTGCTGTTTCCATCGTTCTTTGACGAAGTTCAGCGGGAACTTGTCTTGCTGTTATCGAATGTAAATCAGCAATCATATAATAACTTTGAAATTGTGTTTGCAAGTCGACCCAATTCTTTAATGCACCTGCAAGATGCCCGATTGTTAATATTCCAGAAGGTTGAATGCCACTTAAAATTACTTTTCTATTCTCTGATTCCATTTTTTACTTGTCCAATTAGTTGTTAATTACAATTTTTCTTGTCCAAAATTGTTTATATTTTTTCTATAATTACAATTTTATAAAAAGAAATTTTTATTAAAAGCAAAATTAAGAATTTCAATTGTTATTATAAGAAATTAATCATTAAAATAAATTACTTTTGCAAATGGACATTAATAATAATAAAGAATTAATTAATAAAGAATTAATT
>DYPF01000035.1:10808-12689 GCA_020720105.1 Chloroherpeton thalassium | reverse complement strand
ACTTTTGCAAATGGACATTAATAATAATAAAGAATTAATTAATAAAGAATTAATTGGTAAAGAATTCAAATGTTTAGATCACGGTTTTGTTAGATTAGTTGATTATATGGGAGATGACGCCGCAATTGTGCAAGCGGCAAGAGTTAGTTATGGCAAAGGTACAAAGTCAGTAAGTGAAGATACAACTTTAATTAGATATCTTATGCGAAATCAACATACTTCCCCATTCGAAATGGTTGAATTGAAATTCCATATTAGATTACCAATTTTTGTTGCTCGCCAGTGGATCCGTCATCGCACCGCCAACGTTAATGAGTATAGTGGAAGATATTCGGAGATGTCAGATGAATTCTATTTACCCGAGATTAGTCAAATTCGTTCACAAAGTTTGGTGAACAAACAAGCAAGAAGTGAAATGGAAATCGGCACTGAAACCTCTCAAAATATCATCTCCAGTATGGAAAATAGTCAAAAAGAGAGTTATAACGAGTACCAAGATTATTTGGAAAATGGTTTAGCACGCGAAGTTGCTCGAATTAACTTACCTGTTTCAAATTACACAGAATGGTATTGGAAAATTGATTTGCATAACTTATTTAGATTTTTAAAATTACGAATGGATCACCATGCACAATACGAAATTCAAGTTTATGCAAATACTATTGCAGATATTTTAAAAGATATTTTGCCGATTTCTTATCAAGCATTTTCGGATTACATACAGAATTCTGTAACGTTTTCCCATTCTGAATTATCTTTACTTAAAACAAAATTTGCAAATTTGGAATTTGATGAAGTTGAATTAAAAAATTCTGGCTTATCTAAATCTGAAATTGTTGAATTTAAAAATAAAATTGAATTATTAAAATAAAACTTAATAGGATAAAAATGAAAAAAACAATCTTAATCTTGATTATTGCATTAGCTTCAAACTTAATTGCATATTCAAACGACAATAAAATAGATAGCTTAATGAATATTTACAGTCAGCAAACTAATTTAGATAAGTTTAATGAAGTAAAATCATTAGAAATTGAAGGAGAAATGCAAGTTGGACCTGATTTGTACTACTTTAGATTGCAATACAAAAAGCCAAACTCTTTTAGACACAAAGAAAGATTTAAAGATGTTTATGTTTACAAATTAATTAATGATAATGAATTAACCGTTTTAACAAAAGATGGTAAAATTGATATGAGCGTTATGGAACGTGATGTAATTATGAATATGGTTTCATATATGGAAGGATTCCTTATTAACCATAAAAAGAACGACTATAAATTGAAATACTTAGGCTTAGGAAATGTATCTTGGACGCCTGAAAATACCGATATATCTATTCCATTCACACCGATTTCTGAAGACTTATTACCCAAAGGTCAATACCATATTATTGAAATAACAACTCGATCATCAGAAGTAGACAAAGTTTATTTAGATCCAACTACTTTTGATATTCGTTTCTCTACTGACAATCCATTTATGTTTGCAAAATTAGGACCTGTAAAATTTGATGATTATCAAAAAATTGGAGATATATCATTCCCATTTAGAATCGAGATTTTCAGCCCGATGTTTCCTGCTGTTTTCAGATTAAATAAAATTGAATTAGACAAAGATTTCCCAGATGAAATTTTCAAGTCTGATTCTCCCGAGAACGTAGTGATACCAGGACAATAGAATTCCAATTTTTATCTTTTATTACCGAAATTTTTCAATTTATTCTTAATTTATTCTTAATTTATTAAAATTTTCATATAAATTAATCGTTTTTAGTTTAACTAAAAAATAATTTAGTTTGCAAATAATTATAAAAATAGGAAATAAAATGATAGTTGACATTGTTATGCCTAAAATGGGCGAATCACTCCAAGAAGGTAC
>DYPF01000035.1:8386-10708 GCA_020720105.1 Chloroherpeton thalassium | reverse complement strand
AATAATCCGTTGGACTAAGAAAGTAGGCGAATTAGTAGAAAGAGACGAAACTATTCTCGAGATTACTACTGATAAAGTTGATACTGAAGTTCCTTCTCCAGTCGCTGGTATTTTAAAAACATTATTATATAATGAAAATGATACTGTGCCTGTTGGAACAAAAATTGCTGAAATTGAAACTGATGCTAATGCTGTGAATGTGCCAACTGAACAACCAAAAACGACTGCTCTCGAACTAACTGCTCAAGTAGCAAATCCAGTTGCTGAACCAGTTCCAACAGCACAAGTTGCTCCAGCTGCAAGTGGTAATTATGTTGATATTGTTATGCCTAAAATGGGCGAATCACTCCAAGAAGGTACAATAATCCGTTGGACTAAGAAAGTAGGCGAATTAGTAGAAAGAGACGAAACTATTTTGGAAATTACGACAGATAAAGTTGATACAGAAGTTCCTTCTCCAGTCGCTGGTATTTTAGCAGAATTGCTCGCACAGGAAAATGAAACTGTTCCTGTAGGTCAAGTTATCGCTCGTATCCAAACAGCAAGTGGCAGCTCAGTTCAAAGTCAAGCAGTGGCTAATGTTGCTACAATTGCACCTGCATCTCCAAAAGTAGAAACAGCAACAACTGCTCCACAGCCAGAAATACCATCAACTAAAGTAGTTGTGGGTTCAACTTTTGAAATACCTGTTCGTGATGGTGAAAAATTCTACTCTCCTTTAATTCGTGAAATTGCACAACAAAACAAGATTTCATTAGAGGAGTTAAGAACTATTCAAGGTAACGGAGTTGATGGAAGAATTTCGAAAGAAGATATTCTTAACTATATTAACAATCGTGGAACTACCACTGCTTCTACTACACAAGCACAAGCTCAACCGCAACCATCTGCAACCTTTGATGGTGAACTAAATCCAATCTTCCGCGCTGCTGGTGAGTTTGAAGTAATTAAAATGGATCGGGTTCGTCAACTTATTTCTGAACATATGATTCGTAGCAAGTCTACTTCGGCTCACGTAACCAGTGTTGCAGAAGCTGATGTTACTGATATTGTAAAATTCCGTGATAAGTTCAAAGATGAATTCCAACGCAAAGAAGGTTTCAAATTGACTTTCACTCCATTCTTTGCTCAAGCCGCTGTTGATGGTATAAAACAATTCCCAGGTGTGAATGTTGGAGTAGATGGCAATAATGTTATTAAGTTTAAACATATAAATTTAAGCATTGCAACAGCTCTTGATAACGGCAACTTAATTGTTCCTGTTATCAAAAAAGCTGAGGAAATGAACTTAACTGGTATTGCTCGTTCTATTTTTGATTTATCAACCAGAGCTAGAAACAAAAAGTTAAATCCAGATGATATTCAAGGTGGAACATTCTCGGTTACTAATGTAGGTACATTTGGTACTCTATTCGGAACTCCTGTTATCAATCAACCTCAAACAGCTATTATGGGAATTGGAGCAATCCAGAAACGTCCAGTTGTAAAAGAAGTTATGGGTAATGATATGATATTAGTTCGGTCTATGGCTTATGTTTCAATCACTTATGATCATAGAGTAATTGATGGTATGTTAGCTGGTCAATGCTTGGCTGCCATTTGCAAATCCTTAGAAAGTATGAACGAGAATACAATCAGAATATAAAATATAAGATAATTAGCAAAAAAAAGAGATTGGCAATTGTGTCAATCTTTTTTTTTATATTATTTCAAAAATTATTTACTAAATTGTAGCCTTATAAATTCTTGAATAGTATTTAATACAGTCCAATGGGTAAAAATCAGAACTTCATTATTCACCAATATTGGAGTGAGGGATACAATCACATCAAATTCACTTTTGTTAGCGTCAATATGCCTCCACAAAAAAGAGTGCTGTCCGTTTTTTAGGGCAATGTCCATCATTTCATTAGCTTTCAGGATACTCGTTCTTCCATCGGGTTGAAACTCGGGAGAAATCGAAGACGGATGAGTAGAGAATAAATCCTCTAAATTTTTAACATTTAGTAGTTTTAAAGCAGATTGATTGCAATCAATAAACCGGAAGTTTTTAATTATCAGAAATGGATCAGTGGATTTCTCAAAAAAGAATCTGAACTTTTTCTCATTTTCTCTTAATTGTTGATTTTGAGTTGTAAGATCATCAATCTCCTTTTGTAAAGCTAATAATTGATAACTTAATACATTTTCGTTACTATTTTTTTCCATTTTCTTTCGACATAATTTACTTATTACAAAATTAACAAAAAAGTACTTGAAAAACAACAATTAAATTCTATTAAATTCTATTAAATTCTATTAAATTTATAAACATTTCTATAA
>DYPF01000035.1:4697-8286 GCA_020720105.1 Chloroherpeton thalassium | reverse complement strand
ATTAAATTCTATTAAATTCTATTAAATTCTATTAAATTTATAAACATTTCTATAATCTTCCATTTATTTTTGATAATTTTGTAAGTTTAATATATTTACAGGTTGATATTTTGAAGAAGTTTGAATTATATGAAGAAGGCTTTACATACCCTAAAAACGAACATAATATTCTAAGGTTTTGGGAAAAACATCAAATTTTTTCCAAAACTTTAGATAAAAATAAAGATAATCCCCATTATAGTTTTTTTGAAGGACCACCAACAGTAAATGGCGAGCCGGGCATACATCACATGATGGCACGAACAATTAAAGATACCGTTTGTAGATTTAAATCACTAAATGGGTATTATGTTAGACGGCAAGCTGGCTGGGATACCCACGGATTACCTGTAGAAATTGCCCTTGAGAAGAAAATTGGCTTAAAAGATAAGCGTGAAATCGATGTTTACGGAGTAGATAAATTTAATACGGAATGCAAAAACTTCGTTTATGAAAATATTAACAAAGATAAAGGTTGGAATTATCTTACCGAAAGAATGGGTTATTGGGTTGATTTAAGCACGGCGTATATCACTTGTACAAATGAATATATTGAATCAGTTTGGTGGGCATTGCAACAGTATTATTTAAAAGGTTATATTTTTAGAGGGTTTAAAGTTGTACCTCAATCCCCCACTATTGCCACTCCACTTAGTTCTCACGAATTATCGCTTGGATATAAAGATGTAAATGATCCCAATTTCTATATAAAATTGACAATTACTAACTCACCAATCAGCGAAATTATTGGCAAAAGAGTATTAGTATGGACTACAACTCCTTGGACTTTGCTCGCAAATGTAGCATTGGCAGCTGGTGTGAACATCGACTATGTTTTAGTAAAGAATACAAGAAAAGTTAAAGATGCTCCTGAACTGATTGATGAATTAGTACTTGCAAAATCAAGGCTTTCGGCTCTTGATGGTGAAGTGGAAATACTGAAAGAATTCAAGGGCTCGGATTTGTTAGGCACAAAGTATGAACAAATCCTTCCTTTTGCAAAGATTGATAACGAGCAATATCCAGATGCATTAAGTATATTAGCTGGCGATTTCGTATCCACCGAAGACGGTTCTGGAATAGTGCACATGGCTCCTGCTTTTGGTGAAGACGATTATCAAATGTCGCTTAAATTCAAAATTCCATTCTTGCAACCAGTAACACCAAATGGACATTTTACTGATGATATGGGTGAATTTGCTGGACGGGCTATCAAAACATTCACCTATGCAGACAGAGTGGAGGAAGGTGCAGACAAAGATATTATAAAATACCTAAAGGGATTGGATAAAGTATATCGTGCCACAATGGACTACAAACACAGCTACCCACATTGCTGGCGCACAGGTAATCCCATAATGTATTATGCACGTGAATCTTGGTTTATTAAATCTCCTGCATACAAGGAGGAGATGATCAAACTTAATAAAGAGATAAACTGGCAACCAAAGGAAATTGGGGAAGGTAGATTTGGAAATTGGTTAGAAGATGTAAAAGATTGGTCATTGTCGCGTGATAGATATTGGGGAACACCATTGCCAATTTGGGTAAATGAAAACGACAAAGAAGATTATTTTGCAATCGGCTCAATTGCAGAACTATCTGAAGGTATTTATGAATATAAAGATGGAACAAGAGCACCAATCAAAGAAGGTAATTTTGAAATTGATTTGCATAAACCATTTGTAGATGGTGTAATATTCATTAAAGATGGGAAAACATACCGCAGAACTCACGAAGTAATTGATGTATGGTTCGACTCGGGAGCAATGCCATTTGCTCAATTCCATTATCCATTTGAAAATAAAGAGTTATTCGAAAAGCAATTTCCTGCTGATTTTATAGCCGAAGGAGTTGACCAAACTCGTGGCTGGTTCTATACATTACATAATATTTCTGCTGCCCTTTTTGGAAAACCAGCATTCAAAAACATTGTTGTTAATGAATTAATTTTGGATAGTAAGGGTGTGAAGATGAGTAAATCCAAAGGAAATACTATCAATCCTTACGAAGTGATGGAGAAATATGGAGCTGATGCAGTTCGCTGGTATTTGTTTGTGAATAATCCGCCTTGGAAGCCAACATTATTCAATACTGAAGACATAGCAAAAACAGTTATTTCAGATTTTTTACGTTCACTGACTAATACTTATTCATTCTTTGCATTATATGCAAATATTGATAATTTTAATACAGAAACAGAGCAGATAGCTTTTGATAAACGTCCTATTATCGACCAATGGATTATTTCCAGAATGTATTCATTAATACGAGATTATGCAAAATTTATGAATGAATACGAACTTACAAAAGCACATCGTGCTATTCAAGATTTTGTAATTTACGAACTTTCTAATTGGTATATTCGCCGTAATCGTAGAAGATTTTGGAAAGGTGAAAACGATGATGAAAAAATTGCTGCTTACCAAACATTATACTTTATTTTAAAGCAATTAGCAATATTGTCATCTTCGGCTGCTCCATTTATTTCAGAGGATTTATATCAAAAATTACGCAATGATAATGATCCAATATCTGTTCATTTGGAATCGTATCCAGAGGTTAGAGAAGATTTAATTAATGCCGAACTTGAACATAAAATGGCAATTGTACAGAAAATTGTTTATCTTGCTCGTTCATTACGCGAAAAAGCACGAATCAGAGTTCGTCAACCATTACAGAAAATATTGATACCGATTGATTCTCCTGCGGAGAGACGCAATATTATGGAATTCCAAGATATTATCTTAGAAGAATTGAATATTAAATCAATAGAATTTATTGACGAAAGCAATTCAGAAGTAATTAAACGAAAAGCCAAAGCTAATTTCAAAGTAATGGGCAAGAAATATGGGAAGTTAATGAAACTTGCAGCTGATGCAATTTTAACTTTGAATAATGCACAGATAATTGAATTAGAACGCAATGGCAATTTTGAATTAAATTATCAAGGCGAACAATTCAACTTTACATTGGAAGACCTCGAAATTTATAGTGAAGATATTGAAGGATGGCTTGTTGCACGGGAAGGCGAAATCACAGTTGCATTGGATACTTCGCTAACTGATGATTTGCGTAATGAAGGCATCGCTCGCGAATTTGTAAGCAAGATTCAAAATATCAGAAAAGAAAATGGTTATGAAGTTACTGACAGAATTGAAATTGAATATCACGCCGAAGATAAAGTTAAATTGGCATTAGAAAATCAAAAAGAATATATTATTTCAGAAACTCTTGCAAAATCGCTTGAATATAAACAAAAATTTAGTAATTTTACAGAAATAGACTTTCTTGACTTAAAAATTCATATATTTGTTAATAAAATTTAGTATAAAATTGGAGATTTGTTATGGCAAAGAACAAAGCAAAAGAAATCGTGAATATGAAAGATAATCCTCCTATTATTGTTGAGGAAAAACCAAATAAATCAAAGAAGAAAAATGTAGTTTTGGAACCTGAAACTCCAATTTTGATTATTGATGAAAGTATGATTCCACAAAATAAGAAGGCAAAAACTTCTAAAAAATCAAAAATAGAAGAACCCGCTCCT
>DYPF01000035.1:0-4597 GCA_020720105.1 Chloroherpeton thalassium | reverse complement strand
TTAAGGAAGAACCCGCTCCTGTTGTGGAAGTTATTCCTGAAGAGCCAAAAGTTGAAGTTGAAGAGAAAATAGAAATTCCAAGTGAAGATAAGAAAAAGAAAGAAATTCCCGAAGATCAAAAACCTTATATTGGCACTGTAAGATATTCAGTCGAGGATTTAGCTTATTTTGAAGTTATTATCTTGAATGCTAAAAAAGACACTATGGATGAATTACGTATGCTAAGAGAGAGATTAGAAGATTTGAATAGCTATGACTTAGCCGAAGAAAGTATGATTTATTCTATGCACATGGGAGAGCAAGGCAATGAACCTTTGGAAAAGGAAAAAACTTATGCTCAAATACAAAGAATAAACGAATACTTGCTAAAATTAGATGATGCATTGCAAAGAATAAAAGATGAAACTTATGGCATTTGCCAAAAGTGTAATATTCTAATTGCAAGAGAAAGATTGGAAGCTGTGCCAATCACAACTCAATCAGCATCTTGGAAAATTCACAATAAATGTCCAAAAGACGGAATTGACAGAATTGTTCCTATTGGAAATAAATAAATTTACATCCCTTTATCAATCCCAGGAAGTGAACATCTCTTGATTGTTTTTTTCCTGGGATTCTTTTGCTATTTGCAATTTATACTCATCAAGTTGATTTGATAATTTTTCATCGCTTAATGCTAAAATCTGAATTGCTAATAATCCAGCATTTTTTCCTCCACCAATTGCAACAGTTGCCACAGGCACTCCTGGAGGCATCTGGACAATGCTATGCAATGAATCAACACCATTCAACGTCTTAGTCTGAATTGGTACTCCAATTACTGGTAATGTGGTAAACGAAGCTGTCATACCCGGTAAATGAGCGGCGCCACCTGCCCCAGCAATTATAACCTTAATTCCTCTACTTTTTGCAGTTTTGGCATATTCTGCCATTACATCAGGAGTACGATGAGCCGATACCACTCTTATTTCGAATGGAACTCCAAATTCTCTGCAAACTTCGGCTGCTTGTTGCATTGTGGGATTATCCGAATCACTTCCCATAATTATTCCAATTATTGGCTTCATAATTATTCCCCTCCCTTCTTTACTGCAAGATTAACAATTGTTTCGCATAATTCTGGAAATTCAATTCCAATTTCTTTGGCAGCTTTTGGAACTAAACTTGTGGAAGTAAATCCTGGAATCACATTAATTTCCAAGAAATAGGGTTCATTTTCTTCTGATAAGCGATAATCAATTCGTGCAAAGCCTTCCACTCCCAAAATTCTATTGCAAACTTCCGAAGTTGATTGAATAAATTCAGTCACGTCCTCAGTTAATTCAGCTGGACAGAAATAATCGGAATTTCCTTTTTTATATTTGGTAGAATAATTGTAAAAATCATCTTTCGGTACGATTTCAATCAAAGGTAAAGCTTGTCCGTCAATCAAACCACAAGTAATTTCCTTACCCTCGATAAATTCTTCAACAATAATAGTTTCTGAATATTTAGCGGCAAATTCCAATGCAGAATGAATATCATCAAGATTGCCATTTTTGACTATAGTAATTCCAATTGAACTTCCTTGGTCGTTTGGCTTTATCACAATTTTATTGCCAAATTCTTTTCGTAATTCAGCGGGCAAATTCTCATTTCCTAAGTCTTCGCGATGCAAACCAATCCATTTTGGAGTTAGAATTCCATAAGATGATAAGATGATTTTTGTGAAATTCTTATCCATAGTTACAGCACAAGTTTTTACATTGCTTCCTGTATGAGGAATGCCCTTCAATTCAAATAGCGATTGAATTAGTCCATCTTCACCATATTTTCCATGCAAAACGATGAATGCTACATCAATATCTTTCCACAAATCCAAACTCATCATTTCCAAATATTTGGTTGCGTCCAAATCCTTGATATCTTCTAATGTTAATTGATGCGACACATCAAATTCCACCTCTTCGGGATTGATATAATTACTTCCATAAGCAGGATCGACTGCCACAACATTATGTCCTTTTTCGCGAAGAGCATTTACAACTGCCATTCCACCACTGAGCGATATATTTCTTTCGGTGGAAACTCCACCCATTACAACTGCAATATTCATATTATTTTTCACTTTGTATATTTTGATAAATTTTTTCTAATTTTTGAACATCTTCCCAAACATATTTCTTAGCACTTGGATTATAAATCAAATATGCTGGATGGAAAGTTGGGATTACAATTATTCCATTATAATCTAATTCTTGTCCTCGAACTTTTGTGATTTGATAACCTTTTCCAAATAGAGCAAGTAGCGGAACGGCTCCAAGTGTTAGTATTATTTTGGGAGAAACCAATTCAATTTGCTTTTTTAAATAGGGCAAACATTCGGCAAATTCATCTTCCGTAGGCGTTTTATTTCCGGGAGGTCTGCATTTTACAACATTTGCAATATAAACATCTTGTCGAGATAGTTTGATTGCTTCCAAAATTTTATCTAATAATTTTCCGGCATCGCCAACAAATGGAATCCCCGATAAATCTTCATTCTTCCCTGGAGCTTCGCCAATAATCATAATCTCGGCATTTGGATTGCCATCACCAAATACAATATTTGTGCGAGTTTCACCAAATTTGCATTTCATACAACCGCTAACTGCATTGCTCAATTCAAGCATACTTGTTGATTCTTGCCAATTACTGATAGATTTATCTGATATTTGAGGTTGAATACCTTCTTGGATTATTTCGGTTGGCTCATCAAATTGTGAAAGCATATTATCATCAATTTCCATATCGGCTGATTCAATTTTTTCCGCTTGAATATTGTTTAATGTATCAAATTTTTGGACAATTTCTTCAATCAACTCTTGTTTTTCGATAAATTGTAAAGGTAAGAACTCACCTTCGGCAAATTTTATTGATTCGAGTAAAATTTTATTATTTATTTTTTGCATAATTACAAAATTAGGTAAGAAAATGGAAAAACAACAATAATTTCATATTTTTGTATTATATTAACAAACAAAATTGAATAAAATGGAACAAAATAAAATAGAAGAAATTGTTCATAGGATAGAGAAAGTTTTACCTAAAACTAAAGGTAAATTTGCTCCCGAAGATATTTCTGCTGCTACTGGCTTTTCGCTTTCAGATGTAAATGATGGATTGAAGCGATTATTAGAAATCTACAGAGCCAAAGTAGCAATGGACACTAACACTGGTAAATTAGTTTTTCAGTTTCTTTATCCGTTAGAAAAAGTTGGGAAAAGAAGTTTTGGCGAAGTTCTTTACTCTTTCCTGCAAGCCCTTTGGAAAATCTTCACTATTGTATACAAAGCGGCAATCGGTGTAATTCTTATTGTTTATACTGTAGTTTTTGTGATAATTATTCTTGCATTAATTCTCGCAAGTTCTCAATCAAACGACAGAGATAGACGTGGCGGATTAGATATGAGCATATTTTCGGGCATATTCCGAGCTATTTTCGAAGGAATGTATTTGCTTTCGTGGTCGAATGCAATTCAAAATGTTACCGACCCAAGTGGTTTGAGGTATAAGCATTACGAAAAGGACAAAAATAAAGGCAAGAACTTTGTGCAAGCAGTTTTCCATTTTGTTTTGGGACCAGATAATCCACCAGTTGATAAATATGCTGACGAAAAAGAAGCAATTGCTTACATTCGTAAAGTTTCCAAAGGCAAATTAACTGCTGCAGACATTGTGCTTCTCACTGGTTGCACGTATAACGAAGCCGAAGAGCGATTAGCAAGATATGCTACCAAATACAATGGCGAATTGGAAGTGAATGAAGATGGAGTTGTAACAGCTGATTTCCAGAATTTATTGCACTCTGCAGCTAAAGTTGACGAAGGTCAGATAATATATTATTACGATGAAATCGAGCCACCCGCCACTTTGACTGATAATTCCACTGGACGGAATGTTGCTATAATTTTGATGAATACTTTCAACTTGGTTGTATCGGCAATTTTTGCATTTGGTCCTGCCACTTATTTTATTAAAGGTGTGGAAGTAGCAGTTCCTTGGTGGTTTAGTATCGGGTTAGGTTGGTTCCCGTTTTTATTTTCAATTTCATTTTTCTTGATACCAATTTTCAGAATTCCCTTCACAGCAATTGCAAAAAAGAATCGAAACAAAAATATTATGCGTAAGAAACTTTTCTTTGCAATTTATAAATTGAAGAAAAATATCACACTCGAATCTATTGCTCAGATGATAAATCTCCCAAAAGAACTATTTGACGAAGCACAAAATGTGTTGAACAAATTAGTTCCCGAATTGCGAGGAGAAATTAACCTTGAAGGTAATAAAGCAATAATCAATGCAGATAATTTTATAGATAATATCAGCATTTTAAAATAACAAATTAGAAATGAAATAAATATCCTTCCGAATGGCTTGAAACCTTCGGAAGGATGGAAAGATATGTTTTTATCAGAGACTCCCCCTGACCCCCTCACCGAGAGGGAATATTTATCAGAGCCTCTCCCTAACCCTCTCACCGAGAGGGAATTTTTCAGAGCCTCTCCCTAACCCTCTCACCGAGAGGGAATTTATCAGAGCCTCCCCCTGACCCCTCTGTGAGTGGGAATAATTTATT
>DYPF01000034.1 GCA_020720105.1 Chloroherpeton thalassium | reverse complement strand
TTTAACTTTGTTTGATTATAATAATAGAATTATTTATAATAATTATTATAATAAAATACCTTCCGAGAGTTTCATAATCTCTCAACCATAAGATTAAGCATAGGGTTGAATGGAGAAACTAAACCTTCGGAAGGTTGTTTTATTAAATTATATAATATAATCTTAATGTTTTATGTTCGGTAATTCTAATCCGTAACCTTTTTTCTTATCTTCTATTTTCAATAAGAAAGCAAATATCAAACCAGCAACCCCAAACATTGCAAAAATAGCCATTGGTAAAGTATAATCATATTGATTTACCATTACTCCGTTTCGTAATACTTGTCCAGTGATGCAATATGTTTCCAAAACCCATCCAATTAAAGCAGGAACACCCATTAATCCCCAATTTTGGACCCAAAATATTAAAGCATAAGCAGTTCCTAATTGATTTTCGGGTATAATCTTGGGAACTGAAGGCCACATCGCTGATGGAACAAGGGAAAATCCAACACCAAGGATAAGCATTAACACAATACTAATAATCCAGTTATTTAAAATAGGAATAGCAAACATAGAATGGACGAAAATTAGTAATAAAGAGCCAATTATCATAATAGAAGCACCTTTTCCTTTTCTATCATAAAGGTTTCCGAAGAAAGGAGTTAATAAAATTGTACCAAAAGGGAGCATAGAAGGGATTAAACCAGCAATATCATCAGGAACGAGGAACTTATTTACCATTAAATCAGTTGCATATTTCAAAAAGGGGAACACAGCTGAGTAGAAAAGGACACATAAAATGGCAATATACCACCAACCTTTATTAGAAATAATCTTAAAGATATCAGAAATTTTGAAAGACTCTTCATCAGAAGATGATTGTTCTTTAACATCAGACGCATCTAATTTCCTATCCATCACCATATAAACAACAAAGGATATTAATCCAATAATAGCCATCAACATACCGAATAAAACAGGGCGAGAAATATCAATAATGCCTGTAAGTTTGGCGATAGGAACAGCAGAAGCAAGAGCAGCAGCCGTTCCCAAACGAGCAACAGCCACTTGTAATCCCATAGCGAGCGCCATTTCTTTGCCTTTGAACCATTTTACAATAATTTTGGTAACAGTAATTCCAGCTACTTCCACGCCGACAGCAAAAATAGCAAAACCTAAACCTGCCATAAAAACTTGTGCTTTTGCTTGGAACCAAAGGATATTCCAAACTTGTCCATCAAGAGAATTAGTGGAAACAGCCCAATATTTAAGACTAACTCCGACAAGCATAATGATTGTAGACATTATGCCAGAGAACCGAGCACCAAGTTTATCAAGGATTAATCCACCAATAATAAGCATTAAAAAGAAGACATTGAACCATCCATAAGCACTATTGAAAAGACCGAAGTCTGCTCGGTCCCATCCTAAATTAGCTTCGAGTAATCCAGATAAAGGAGCCATAACATCAGTGATAAAATATCCAGTAAGCATAGTAAAAGAAACTAAAGCGAGAGCAGACCATCGAGCAACTTTAGATTCACTAAGAATTTTGTTAATATGTTGAGTCATAAAAATTTATTATTTAAAGATTAATAAAATTCAAAAATATGAATTTGTTAAGAATAATTAAGGAAATGGAGGAAATTGATGTTAAGTTAACAAGGAAATTTGAAATTATATAAAGAATGAATAAATTAATTCAACAATTCTAATAATAAAAGAAAAAAAAGCAGCTCTTTCGAACTGCTTTTCATTAAGAAAACATAAAAGATAATCTTATTCAACAACATTAAACTTGAATTGAACTACTTCATTATCTAATTGGATAAGCAAAATATAAGTTCCATTTAGCAAATTACCTTTATTTAAAGCAATAGAATTCAAGCCGAAAGTTGAATTATTATCAATGTCCATTAAATTGTTACCTAATAAGTCAACAATGGACAATTTTACATTATTTATTCCATCAGGAACAAAGAATTGAATAGTTGAAACATCACTAACAGGCATTGGACTTATGTGGGGATTAACAGCACTTATGTCCACAACTGAAGTAGGTTTAGCACCTTTACCTGCTAAAGCAACAGCAAATGTTGGCTTTTGTTCATCATTAGAAGTAATATTAATTTGAGCAGCAGTATAGAATTTGATAGTTGTAGGAGCAAATTTTACATTAACAGTAGTTTTATTATTAGGAGTTAAAGTAAATGGAAGAGTTGCTTTATCTAAAATTTCATAGACAGCAGCATCATTTCCTGAAACTTTCATATCAGAAATAACCAAATCTTTTTTGCCAACATTAGTGATTTCGAATGTTTTTTCTTTAGTAGTATCAGTTTCTACTGCACCAAAATCAATTCCAGTCGGAGCACTAATTTCAGGATATTCTGGGTCAGGAGCTTCGTATAACCACTTCATAGCTTTGTAAAGAGTTGTTTTCATAAGTGTTTGGTCGGTAATTCTTGCAGGATTAAACCCAAAGCAAACAATCTTTTGACCATTAATATTATGTTTTGTACCAAATATTGAATCAGTTTTTGCTTCATAAGTAATAATTGGTGAGGCAAGATTAGGATTTACAATCTGTGTTTTGTGAATATAATAGTAAATTTGGATTTGAGAATTAAAACCATTTGTAATTGGATCATCTTTAACACCAATTAAATTAAATTTTCCTTGAGTATTCTGTCCAATAAAACTCATTCCAAGCCAATAAAGTCCTAATTGCGATTGTATAGAAACTTGATTTTGACCTAATGAGCCGTATAATTGAGGTCCGTGCATAAGCAAATTTACTTTCTTGACCATTAGATAATTCAACATACTAGTATATTCGTTTGCAAAAAGACCATCCTCACCCAAACTAAAGTGAGCAATCTTGAGTTGTCCAAACTTATTATATAATGTGTTGAAATCTGAAATTGGCATAGTTAGCATATTTTTATATTCAGCATAACTTTTGATATTTGTAGTTGCGAACATATCTCCACTGTTATCAGCCAAAATTGAGATATAATCAACATCTGCAGAATAGACTTTGAGTGTTCTGCTAAATGTCATTCCATCTTCCTCTTCAATATTCACCGAAGCCTCGCCTACTCCAATAGATTCAATAGGCATAGTTAATTTTAATGAATAAGACCCCCCAGCTGGTATTTGCACAACTTGTTGGTTTGGTGATATTACAGCTTTCCAAGTTGTAGTAGGTGTTTTTGTTAATGAAATTGCATATTCTATTGCAGAAGACCCGCTATTCTTGATTGTGATGTCTAATTCTTTTGAAGTTTGCTGATTACCTGCTGTAATCAATTCACCAGTGTGCGAAATTGAAGTAGAAGTTTCTACTTTAGTTCCTTCAACAACATTTAATATTTCTTTACTGTTAGTAGTATATAATTGAACAAGACCAATTAATTTGATATTGTCTAAATTCCAATTAGCTGCTTTTGCAATTGAAAAAGAATACTTAACTTTTTGTCCAGCACTAATTGGCAACGGGATGGAATTTGGTTGACCAAACGATCCACCTAAGCAAGCACGAGCTACTTTCATATGATGATAACCAACTATAGGATTGCCTTTCCCATAATACGGATGTCCAACAGTTGTATTAGAATAATTTGATTGATCCCAGCCACTGCCAGTTCCAGTAACATCATCTTCGGTGATAAAAATATTAAAACGAGCTTCTTGATTTAATGCCTGTTCAAATGTACCAGTAATATTAGCAATAATCGTGTTGGAAACTTTGTCGTAAGTCCAATCTACTTTAATATCAACAATGGCTGTTTCTGAAGAAATTTTACTATATGCATTTGCCCAATCTCCCCTTGATAAGTTAATAGAACTGTATCCAGTAATTAGTTTTCTATTTATGGCCCCTGATGGATAACCCAAATTACCACAATAAGAATAAATTTCATTTGTTTCTGGGATTTCCATTTTATCGCCATGGCCCGAATGAAACCTAATCCCAATAACTTTATCTTGATTAGCCGATATCAATTCATCCATTCTTACCACTCCGTCAGTGCAGTGTCCGCACCAATAACCAGTGAATTGTTCAAGTAGAAATTTCTTATTAGCAGAATTTGCATTTAGATTTGTAATTGTCAATCCTATGATTGCAATAAATAGAAAGTAATAATATTTTTTCATTTATAACCTTTTAATTAAAGAAAAATAATTTTTATTTTACAAAACTAATAAATAATTTTCATTATAAAATAAAATAAATTAAAATTCTTTAAAAAAGTGAAATGGGAGTATAAAACATAGCAAATTTTGTAATAATTACCTTAAATCGATAACTTCCAATTCGCTATTTTCTTTGTATTTGAAAGTAGATTGGTTAATTTTTTTGTTGACTTGTAATTTTGATATTTTATAGTTTCCTGAAATATTTTTCATCTTAAATCCAATTTGAAAAATTGTTTTACTATTATCATAATAAATATCAATTAATTCATTTTTTCCATTATTTGAGACGATAGTTAAAATGTAATTTACTTTATTCTTTGAATTAGTGGTTTTCTTGAGATTAACAGGTTTGGAGTTTTCAATGATATTGAAAAATGTAGTGTAAATCGGATTGCTTATTGTCTCTTCGGCTTCGGAGATAATCACTTGTTTTTGAGAAACTGAATGATTAAAAATACTTTGCCCATCGCAGATAATAATTCTGTCATTTGTAATAATCCGAAATTCATTTTTATTTGTTGCGGTCAACTCTCCTCTATCGGTTTTATTATCAAGAGACTGAAAATTAACTTTTATTGTCTCTAAATTGGCAAATTTTTTCTTAAAATATTCGAAACTGCTATCTTTTGTTTCCGAAAAGGCAATAAATGTGAACGATAAAATTAAGATTGATAAAACAATTAATTTTTTCATATTATTGTTGATTATTATTTTCAAAATATCTACTTAACTGATTCATTAAGCCCGATACAACACTTTCAATATTACTCGATTTTACAGAAGCTCCCGCAGCATTAATGTGTCCACCACCACCCATTGAATTTGCAATAATGCTGATGTCTGTTTTACCTTTACTTCGTAAAGATATTTTTATTTCATTTAATTGAATTACTTCTGTGATTAATGCTCCAATGATCACTCCATCGATAGATAAAGTTCTGTTTACAAAAAATTCGGTATCTTTGTAGCTTGTGCCTGTATTTGCAAAATCTTCATTAGTTAAAACCATAAAGCAAACTTTTCCTCCAAAATGTAACTGCAATTTTGAAAGTGCTATTCCTAATAATTTTATAACTTTATGAGAATTTTGATTATAAATTAAATCATATATTTTATTAGGGTCTACTCCAATGTCTAATAAGTTTGCAACAATTCTATGAACATCTGAAGTAGTTCTTTGATAGGCAAAGTTGCCTGTATCCGTAACTATTGCAGTATAAATTGCTTCGGCTCCGTTCAAATCAAGAATGAAACTCTCATCAGTACTAAAAATATCGTAGATTAATTGACCAGTAGAAGAATATGTTGTATCAACACAATATAAGTTAGCAAAATCTTTAGGATTAGTATGATGATCAATAACAATTTTAAAAGCTTTAGAATCTGTGAGTATTCTCACCATATTTCTAGTTCTATTGACATCATTTAAATCAACTACAACTATTGTATCTGCCGATTTTATAATATTATCGTGTCTTTGAGGATTATACTGCTCAATTAATTCACTGCTTTTTAAATAAGTTAAATTTTTAGGAACATCGTCATTAATAATTATATGAGAATCTATGTTATAGAATCTTAGATAAAGTAAAACAGCCAATGCAGAACCAATAGCATCTCCATCTGGATTAGAATGAGTAGTTATGATTACTTTTTTGGCTTGTTTTAGGTTTTTTACAATATCTGTATAAATTGTCTTGGAAATATTCATTAATTTGTATTTTTGCAAAAAATAAATTGACGAAACAGAAATAAAAGATTATTAAAATGAGCAAATTCAAAACAATATTACCCTATATTCAAATTTTGGCAGGTTTCTTAGGTTCATTGCTATTATTATTTATAATTTTTGATTCATTTATCCTTCCTGCAGTTATAAATGAAAAACAGGTTGTAAAGGTTCCAAAATTAATTGGTCTTACTTATGAATCTGCAATTGCTAAACTCGAAGAAAATAATTTGAGCTATTCTGTAGTTGCCAAGCAATTTAATGCAAAATATCCAGAAAATTATGTAATTCAACAGATTCCATCAGAGGGTTCTGAAGTTAAAGAAACTCGTCAAATATTGCTAACATTAAGTAAAGGTACAGAAAAAACTCAAGTCCCATACTTAATTGGTAAAGAGCAATCTTATGCAATTAATACATTGCAAGACTCAGAGTTAGAAAAGGGAACTATACTATATGAAGTAAATGATAGTATTCCTTCTGGCGTGGTTATCAGACAGAATCCAGGTGGAGGACAAATGATTAATTATGGCGAATCAGTTGATTTAGTAATTAGTTCTGGCGGAATTAAGTTAATAGAAATCCCTGATTTAACAGGAAAATCTATAACCGAAGCTGAAATTACGCTTGCTCATTATAATTTAAAAATAGGACAAGTTACCTATATCAAAAATGAAACATTTCTTCCAAATACTGTTTATAAACAACATCCTGACACTGGTGATTCGGTAGCTACTGGCACTTTAATCAATATTTTCATTACAAAATAAACTATTTTTTTACTTATTTTGATTGTTTTGTAATTTTTTATTTTTAAACGTGTCTATAAAGAAAAAAATATTAAGTATGAAAAATCTAATTATCATTATCGTTTCTTTTGTTGTTTTAACAAGTATTAGTTATTCAAAAGATGAAAAAATTATTAAAGAAAGTCTGAAAAATATCGAGAATATCTATAAAAAGCACAATTCAATATCATATTCTGTTTTTTACAAACTAAAATCAATGCGAACAACAGATGTTGATATGATTAAAGCAAAGGTCGAAATGATTAGAGAAACAAATGATCAACAATTTTCATCAATATTTTGGTATAATTTGAGTGATTCAGTTGAAAAGTATTATGATGGAAAAATGATATACTCAATCAACCATAAATCAAAAACAATAACAACTTTTGATGCTTTTGAAGGTGAAATTGATGGAATTATACAAGATTTAGATGGTGATGTAATTAGAGTTCCGTTTGCAACACCACAAATGATAACTGGTCTTATCGATGAAACTAATAAATTATCCTACAACATTTCAAAATCTAATCCATCATTATCTGAAATTGTTGTGCGATATCCTAATGAGAATAACTTTCAAGATGTTGAAATGCAAATAACATTCAATAATTCAACTTTCGAATTAATTAAGATTTTCTCTAAATTTTCATATAAAGGCGAGTTGCAAACAAATGAATGGAATATTTCTCAAATTATTTATGACAAAATCAGCAAAGAAAACCTGATTAAGAAATTTGGAAAATATAAGAATAAGTATAAGATAGTAATGTTTGAGAAAAATTAATAAAGTTTCTTATAGTTTATTTTCAATTGTAATTTTCATTGATTCTCTATATATTATCAATAAAACAGCTAAGTTATACCAAAAAGAATAATTCCCTATTTGATTTCCTGTAAATATAGTTGTAAAGATAATCAAAATTCCTAAATAGTAAGAACCTGTTGCAAGAGATGCTAAAATTGGTTTATCTCTTCTGTGCAAATGTCTATTATTCTTTAAGAAATTCATTGCTTTAATCAAATGATAGAAAAGAAACATTAATGCTGTTATTCCAACAAGCCCTCCTTCAGATAAAATGTGAAAAAATGAGGATTGAGCAAATCTTGAAGTGGAAGTTGGATAATAATATGTATTCCCTGCTCCAATTCCAGTAATTGGTTGTTCCAAAAAAAGGTTAGTAGCATTACTAATAGAATTAATTCTATCAGGTGCGGATTCACCATAAGTCATATTTACACCTTTTTCTCCGATTGATAATAATCCTGAAATTCTTTGTACAAATAATCCTGAAACACTTACACCAGTGAATTGTTGTTGAATAGAATCAGTTGCAAATAGCACAACTACAACACCAATGAATGCTGTGAATACTCTTGTTTTTTGAATTTTCTCAATAATGATAATTGAAGTTAATAATAAAACAATTAAAACTACTCCAGTTAAAGAGAATGATAAGAACAAGCCAATTATTAGTAAAACTAATACTATTACTTTGAGAGCCTTATTATTAATTAACTCTTGGTTCTTGGAAAAGTACGGGGTTATTAAAAAAACCAAACAAAAAATATTAAACCAAGCTAATGCCAGTGGCTCTGAAAATATTGATGTTGCTCTATAGAAATTATCAAAATTTAATACCACTTGTTGTGCTTCTCCAAATTCTTTGGAAAAATCTCTTGTTAAAAAAGAATCATTTTCAACTTGGAAATAAGCAAAAGGTAAGAAAAATATCCTTGCAAAAAGTTGATAAATCCCATAAGCATTAATAAATATTGAACTAATAAGCAAAGTTTTAATGGAATAGTAAATTGTTTTATAAGAGATATCGATTGCCAACACTACAATTCCAAATAAACCCACATAAGTAAAATGAAGTATGGTCTTTATAAATTGAAGGTAAGACTCTTCAGAAGCCCAAAAGAACAAACCAATTCCAGATAGATAAACCGATAGGATTAAAGTAAATATTGATATTGTTAAATATGGATCGTAAACTTTGAATTTTTCATTTAATAATACATACTTTACTAATACAATTGAATATATAACTAACATAAATGAATCTACAAAGCCAAAACCATAACCAAAAATGGAAAATACTTGAAATATTCCAAATAATCCTGAAAAATAAAGTAGGATAATTATCCATGGTTGTATTGATATTACTTTATTATTTTGCAATCTTAATCCATTTATATAAGTCTTTAAATGTTGGCTTCTTGCCGTACATTAATATTCCAATTCGATAAATTTTGGAGGCAATCCAAATTGATAAATACAAAGTGCCAAGAGTTAGAACCACGGACAGAACAACTTGCCATAATGGAACAGATGTGGCTGCAATTCGAGCCGTCATCAAAATCGGAGTAAAAAATGGAATTAAAGATAAAATAACAGCGAGTTGTCCATCAGGATTACCCATAATAGCAGGCATAAATAATATTGGAATAATTAATGGCATTGTAATTGGAGTTTGTAGTTGTGCCGCGTCCTCTTCTTGATTTACTGCTGATCCAACTGCAGCAAATAATGATGAATACAAAAAATACCCTGCTAAAAAGAAAAACAAAAATGCAATCCAAGTACCAATAGGAATTGGTGGTATTGTAAAAGGTAAATCTTGGGGTACTTGAGGTTGTCCGTTCATCATTGCAGCAGGCAACTCAGGTTGGTCCATAAATAATGGAATTATCGAACCAGCACTCATACTAATTATAGATCCTAAAACTACCCAAATTAGTACTTGTAAAAGTCCAACTGCCCCAATTCCAAAAATTTTCCCCATCATAATTTCGATGGATTTAGCAGAAGAATTAATGATTTCGATGATTCTATTAGATTTCTCATTAATTACGCCACGCATAACTATTGCTCCATAAGAAAACATAAGAATATATATCATAAAGCCCAAGACATAGCCAAATAAAGAATAAAATTCAGTATAATCTTTTTGTGTTCCTTCTTTTGTTACTTTAACTGAATTAATTTCAACTGATTTCTCAACTAATTCAATAACAGATTTGTTTACACCAGCATCAGCAAGTCGTTTTTCGCGAACTACTTCGGAAATAACATTCTCGATTTTTTCAATATAACCAATACCACCACCACCTGGAGTGAAAACATTTACTTTATTTATAGTTTCAATATCTTTTGGAATGTAAACAAAGGCATCTAACTCTCCATTTAGTATATCTTCTTTTAGTGCATCAGAATTTTTTTCTGATTTAAAAAACACTTTATCATCTGCTTTGATGATTTTTTCTAAAAATATTCCAGTTTCGTCTACTACTGCAATCTTTTTTGACGTATCATTCATAGATAATGCTGCAACAATACCAGGTATTGTAATCATTGCCAGTAAGAATATTGGTCCAAGTAGTGTAGATATAATGAATCCTTTTGATTTTATTCTTGATATAAATTCGAATTGAATTATAGTCCAAATCTTATTATTTGCTTTCATTACTTATTCCTCTCATTTTACTTACTATTTCTATGAAAATTTCATTTAATGAAGGCTCTTCAACAGAAAATTTTGTTATTTGATTGTCGGTCATAGCCATTTTTAATATTTCTTGTGCTTCTTCGTAATTGTCAATTTTTAACTCTACTCTATTATTTGAATAGTCTAAAATCTTTTCTTTTGATATTTGTTGTAAGAAATCAGAATTACCATAATATTCTATAACCAAATGGTTTTTCCCATAATTCTTTTTCACATCTCTTAAAGCACCAGATAATACAACTTTTCCTTGGTCAATCATCAATATTTCATCACAAATTTGTTCTACTTGATACATTTGATGTGTAGATAATATTATAGTTTTACCTTCTGATTTCATTTCCAACATAATATTTTTAATTAACTCTGTGTTAATGGGATCAAAACCAGAAAATGGTTCGTCAAATATCATAAATGGTGGATTATGCAAAACAGTAGAAACAAACTGAATCTTTTGAGCCATACCTTTGGATAGTTCCTCAATTTTCTTATTATCCCAACCTGATGCTCCAATTTTTTCTAACCATTTTTTGGCACTATGATTAGCTTCTTTTTTTGATAAACCTTTTAATTGACCAAAGTATTCCAATTGTTCGATTACTTTTATTTTTTTGTATAATCCTCTTTCTTCTGGTAAATATCCAATTTTATCTTGCAGCTTTGGAGTAAGTTTTTCTCCCATTATCATTATTTCTCCGGAATCAGGATAGATAATATTTGTAATCATTCTGATAGTTGTTGTTTTGCCAGCACCATTAGGTCCGAGCATCCCAAAAATTCTGCCTTCATCAACTGAAAGGGACACATTATTGACAGCAAAAGTGTTCCCAAATTTTTTAAACAACGAGTCAGCTTTTAAAATTTCCATAATTATTTGTTTATTTCGATTATTTACGTTAATTTTGATTTCAAAATTATTAAATTTTTAGGAATAATTATGGAAAACTTTGTAGAATATATTGAAAATACCAAAGAAAATACTTTGAACGAATTATTTGAATTCTTAAAAATTCCAAGTATTAGTAGCGAAATCGAACATAAACACGATGTTAGGGACGCTGCTTATTGGTTAGTTGACAACTTAATAAAAGTTGGTTTAAACAATACAAGGCTTATTGAGACCCAGGGACATCCTTTAGTTTATGCAGAATGGTTAGAAGCTGGACCTGATGCAAAAACAATTCTAATTTATGGTCATTACGATGTTCAACCTGTTGACCCAATAGAATTATGGGAGTCTGATCCATTTAAACCATTTATTAAAAATGGAAAAGTTGTTGCTCGAGGAAGCGCTGATGATAAAGGGCAAGTTTTTGTTCATATCAAAGCTGTTGAAGCATTAATGAAAACTGATGGAAAATTACCAGTTAATATTAAATTTATTATTGAAGGTGAAGAAGAAGCTGCTTTTTCACATATTGACGAATTTATCGAAAAAAATCCTGATTTATTGAAATGTGATGCAGTTGTAATTTCTGATACTGAATGGTTTGCAAATAATGTACCCTCAATCTGTTATGGATTACGAGGCATTTCCTATTTCGAAATTGAAGTAGAAGGACCTAACAGAGATTTGCATTCAGGAACATTTGGAGGTGCTATTGATAATCCAATACAAGTATTGGCTTGGATGATTAATCAAATGAAAGATAAATATGGTAGAATCACTATTCCAGGCTTTTATGATGATGTTTTAGAGCTCACTCAAGAAGAAAGGGACAATTTTTTGAAATTACCATATAATCACATAGAATATATTCAGGACTTATCGATTGGGGATACTAATGGTGAGTTTGGTTTTACTACATTAGAAAGAGTATGGGCTCGACCAAGTTTTGACTTGAATGGCATTAAAGGTGGATATATTGGAGATGGACAAAAAACCGTATTGCCAAGCAGAGCATCTGCAAAGTTCTCTTTTAGATTAGTACCAAACCAAGAATCTACTGATATTACAGAAAAAGTATTGAGTTATATAAAGAAGTTAGCTCCACCTACAGTTAAAGTTAAAGTTAGTGCGCTTGGTTCTGCTAATCCAGTGTTAGTTAAAATGCATAGCACTGCTATTGAAGCTTGTGTAGATTCATTTAAACAAGCATTTGAGAAAGATGTTGTGTTTATGAGGGAAGGTGGTTCAATCCCTGTTGTTGAAACTTTTACAAAAGTTTTAAAAGCTCCTGTGGTCTTGATGGGACTTGGTTTACCTGATGATAATATACATTCTCCTAACGAGAGTTTTTCGGTTGAAAACTTCCATAAAGGCATCTTAGCTTCTGCTTTATTTTTTGATAAATACTCTAAAATTTAAGGACAAATGAAAGGTTTATATAGCACAGATTTCGAAAATTTAGAATTATTTCGCAAGGGAAAAGTTAGAGATGTTTATAATTTTAAAGATAAATTATTAATTGTTGCAACCGATAGAATTTCCGCCTTTGATTATATTATGAAACAACCTATTCCTGGTAAAGGTATTATTCTGAACAACATTGCAATATACTGGTTTGAACAGACCAAAGATATAATACAAAATCACTATATTACAAACAATCTAACTTATTTTCCGAATGAATGTGTTCCCTATTTTGATGAATTAAAGGGGCGAAGTATGCTTGTAAAAAAAACTCATCCATTACCAATTGAGTTTGTTGTGAGAGGATATTTGACAGGTTCTGCTTGGAATTCATACAAGAAAGATAGAAGTTGCTGCGGAGTTCTGTTGGCAGATGGTCTAAATGAATTTGATGAATTCCCTGAACCAATATTCACTCCGGCTACAAAGGTAGATAGTGGTCATGACGAAAACATCAGTTATTCAGAAATGTCAAATATTATTGGAACTGACCTTTCTGTAAAATTAAGAGATATTTCAATTAAATTATTCGAATATGCACATTCAAAATTATTATCCAAAGGGATTATTTTGGCTGATACCAAATTTGAATTCGGATTGGATGAATCTGGTAATGTTTTATTAATTGATGAGGCATTAACTCCAGACTCATCTCGATTTTGGTCATTGCAAGATTATCAAAAAGGAAAACTCATTACTAATTTTGACAAACAAATATTAAGAGATTACTTACTTAGTACAAGTTGGGATAGAAATTCACAACCTCCTGATTTGCCAGCTGATATTTTGATTAAAACTTACGAAAGATACGAACAAATTTACAATATATTAGTTAGTCCGTAATAAGGTATTTATGGAAAACAAAATTTCTATAGAAAAAAAGTTTGCTGATTATTTTGATTTTAAACTTTTTCTTCCTGTAATTATTCTATCTTTGTTAGGCTTACTATCAATTTATAGTTCAACTTCTGAGGAAACAATTTCAAGAGAGTTCACAAGTCAAGCATTTGCATTAGGATTGTCACTTTTTGCAATGTTTGTTTTTATGTATTTACCCGAAAGAATTCTTAGACCTGCATCAGTTTGGTTATATTTACTTGGTTTGTTTTTACTTATTGCTGTGTTATTATTCGGAAAAGAAGTTTATGGCACCAAGGGTTGGTTAATTATTGCTGGAAAGTCAATTCAACCTTCAGAGATTGTGAAATTCTCTACGATACTGCTCTACGGTTTCATTTTCTCCAATATTAATGTAAGAATTCAACATATTCGTACTTTCTCGTTGATAATATTTATTTCAATTTTACCAATTGTATTGATATTGTTTCAGCCAGATGTCGGTTCTGCTTCTGTTCTTATAGCATTATTAATTGGTTTGCTTTACTGGTCTGGATTTAATTTATTAATCATTTTCCTAATTGTAGCTTCACCTATTCTATTAATTTTAGCACTTAAAGGTGGTCTATTTTTTTGGATTGGTTTAGGCGTTTTTGGTATTTTCACATTTTTATTTAAAAATAAGTTAATCACAAAACTAATAATTATTGCAAGTGCAGTTGGCATAATGTTCTTAGCTCCTTTTGTTTTTAATAAATTAGCTCCCCACCAAAAAGTAAGAATAAACAATATTATTGATCCAGGAAGTGCTGATAGACTGACATCAGGATACAATGTTACACAATCAGTACTAGCAGTTGGAAGTGGTGGTTTATTTGGTAAAGGTTTTAAGCAAGGCACACAAACACAATTAAGATATATCCCGATGCAATGGACTGATTTCATTTTTTCTGTGCCTGCCGAAGAATATGGATTTTTAGGTGCTTCTATAGTTCTAATTCTATATTTTTTAATAGTAATCCGATTGTTACAAATTGCTGCAATGACTAAAAGCAAATTTTTTAGTATTATTGTTTTTTCTACTTTGTCATTATTTTTATACCATATATTAATTAATATTGGTATGGTGCTTGGCATCACTCCAGTTATGGGCATTCCATTACCTTTTATGAGTTATGGCGGAACATCTATGATAATCAATTATTCACTTATTGGACTTGTTCTAAATTCTTATAGAAAACTAAAATAAATTGTCAAAATTCACTGTATTTAAATAAAAAAGTGTAATTTTGCTTTAATTAATATACTTTAATTGTGAGGAAATATGCTGAATATTAAATTTACAGAAAGATCAACTACAAGATTCAGTTCAATCAATTGGGATAAATTAGGCTTCGGAAAGTATTTTGCAGATTATATGTTTGTAGCAAAATATAATAATGGCGAGTGGAATGAAGGTGAAATTATTCCTTATGGACCTTATGAAATCGAGCCCTCAATGATGACTTTGCATTATGGGCAGACAATATTTGAAGGATTGAAAGCATACAATAATTTTTCTGGCGGAGCCAATTTATTCAGACCTATTATGAATGCTCGTAGACTTAACCGTTCTGCGAAAACTCTTGTTATTCCTGATTTTCCAGAAGATAAATTCGTTCAAGTTGTTAAAGAATTAACTTATTATAATCGTGAATTTATACCTAAGAAAAAAGGTGAATCTCTTTATTTTAGGCCTGTTCTATATGGCTCATCAAATATTCTTGGTGTTCAACCTTCTGACGAATACACACTGATAGTCTTTTGTTCACCTGTAGCTTCATATTATGAAGAGGGATTAAACCCCGTTAAAATAAAAGTAGAAGAAAATCATGCTCGTACAGTTCGTGGTGGTCTCGGTTCTGCTAAAACAGCTGCAAATTATGCTGCATCATTATTAGCTGCCAAAGAAGCCAAACAACAAGGCTTTGCTCAAGTTTTATGGTTAGATGGCGTTGATTTATCAAATATTGACGAAGTTGGAGCAATGAATATTCTTTTTGTAATTGATGGTAATATTATTACTCCAACCTTAGAGTCTGGAACTATCCTTAATGGTGTAACCCGAGATTCAGTTTTAAAAATTGCTGAGTGGTTAGGAATTAGTACTAAAGAGAAAACAATTTCAATTAATGAGATAATAGAATCACTAGAAAATGGTACTATGACCGAAGCTTTTGGTGCTGGAACAGCTGCTACAATTTCACCTGTTGGAAGTTTCTATTATAAAAATAAAGAATTTGTTCTTAATAATAATCAAATTGGTGAAGTTTCACAGAAAATGTATGATACTCTTTTGGGAATGCAATACGGTGAAATTAAAGATGAATTTGGTTGGATAGAACATATTTCATTTTAAATAGAAAGAAATGCTTAAAAGTAATAAAAAAAAGCCCAAACGGGCTTTTTTAATATCCGAATAACGTAAATTCAAGTATTATACATGGATAATACAATCTACAGGACAAACTGAAACACATTGTGGTTCATCATAATGTCCATTACAATCAACACAAGTTGATTCGTCAATTACATGAATATCATCACCAGCAGTTATAGCATTAACTGGACATTCTGGTAAGCAAGCACCACAATTGATGCAATCTTCTTGAATTCTGTGAGCCATTTTATTCTCCAAAAAAAGTTAAACTTCAATTACAAAATTAAGCATTTTTTTGGAATTTTGCAAATTTATTTAAGACAAATTTTAAGCCATAAATATAATTTATTTTAGGTTTAACTAACATTTAACTTCTAACTTCGGATACTTTTTAATCTTGAAATAAAAAGTTGCAAACTAAGAAAATGTTTCAGTGCAATCATAAATTTATGAGAATTTGATACTTTAATCTTATTTTTAAAAATGTTGTAATCCATTAATTCAATTTTCTCAAGCAATCTGAAATATATCTCGTCCATTATTCCTGCTGCAAACATACTCTTCCTTTCATCAGGACGAAGCAATGTTCTTGCTTTATGGAAATATTCCTTAGCTTTTTGAGATTGATAACCCATTAATTCAACAAAATTATCATTGTATTCTTCATTAATAAGATCTTCTTCGGTATACTTGAATTTTTGTAAATCATTTAGTGGCAGGTAAATATAACCTCTATCTTTATCAGTTTTAACATCTCGAATGATATTTGTTAATTGTAAAGCATATCCAAGATTGATTGCATACTCTTTGGTTGATTGGTATTTATATCCAAGTATTTCTATTGTAATTAGTCCTACTATACTTGCCACTTCGAACATATATTCTTTCAACTCATCAAATGATTGATATCTATTTTGATGCAAGTCTCGTCTGAAACCATTAAACAAAAAGTGGAAATACTGATTTGGAATATTGAATCGTTTAATAGCATATTTAAGAGGTGCCAAATATGACGATGTATTTTTGGAATCATCGTAAAGTTCATCAATGATATCAATCCAACGGCTTATACGATTTAATTTATGCTGAATCAACTCAACATCATTCTTTTTAGAAAAGTAATTATCAATATCAACAATATTATCAATATAACTTAACAAATTATAAATTGTAAAAATTGCATTTCTTTTTTCTATTGGCAAGAATTTAAATGACCATTCAAAATTTGAATTAGGAAGATTTGGAACAGGTTCTTTCTCGAAAGCAGCTAAATTATTATAAGTTAAAAATTCCATTGGCACTTCTTGTAAATATTAATAAAAAATCATATTTAGATAATTTGGGTCTTTTCTGGAATAATGAATTTCCAAGTTTATATTCTTTTTTTAGTATTTCCTTAGCACTTTCGATAATAACTTTTATTTCGTACCTTAATCGCCAATTTTTGATATACTTGTATAAATCACTTCCAAAATTAAGTAAATTTTTAGTTTTATCCAAGATTTTTAAAATTGATTTATCATCATTTTGAAATTCTAATGGTATATAATTGCGATTGTTTTCGATATCAATTGACAAATCTTGCCAAAAATTAATTAATTGCAATGAGGTTGTTATAGCTTGTGCTTTTTCGATTGTATTTTCATTCCATTCATCATAAATTCTTAGAATTGCTTCTCCAACAGGATTTGCTGAGTAATGGCAGTAATTTAGCAAATCTTCCCATTTTGCAGGTCTTTGGAAATTTACATCCATCATAAACGCATTAAGTAATCTAAAAAAGGGCTCCTTTGGAATTCGATTTTGAAGTAAAGTATCTTTTAAAGCTACAAAAATTGGATTATTAATTTTTTCGACTTCTGTAAAACCTTCAATGTAAATACTGAAATAGGTGAGCAGTTTTGTTCTTTGTTCTTTTGATAAATTGACATTTTCGTCGGCAATATCATCACTCAACCTTGCAAATGAATAAAGAGAGTGGAAGTATTTTCTTTTATTTTTTGAAATTAACAATGAACCCACAGGAAAATTCTCATAATGCGATTTTGCTACGCTTTTACAAAAATTGTAGGCAGAATCAATATCAACCGTTCCAAAATCCTCAGAATAGAGTTTTGTGAATAATTCAAAATTTTTATGTATGTCTAAAGGTTCTTTAATCGGTTCTATGTTCATATAAATGTATATCTGTTTGTGGAAATGGAATAATAATTCCAGCTTTGTCAAATTCAGTTTTTACAGACTCCAAAAAGTCATATTTTAAATCAAGTAATTGATCAGAATTAATCCAAGCTCTAACAAGTAAAATGACTGAACTTGTTCCTAACTCATCAACTACAATAAGTGGTGTTTCGGGTTCATTCAAAATTCTTTCATCTTTGCTTAGAATATTTTTTATTAATTCTTTAGCTTTAATAATACTAGAATTATATGAAATTCCAATTTTAACATCCAATTTTCTGTATTGTTCAGCAGAATAATTTACAAGTGGATTATTCACAACATCAT
>DYPF01000276.1 GCA_020720105.1 Chloroherpeton thalassium | reverse complement strand
TTGGCTAATAAAAAAACCTGATTTGACCGTTTTGGGGCTATTTTGCTGCAAGTTGCGTTAACAGTTTTGTGGTTTCTTCTTTTCTCTTACTGTTCTATGTCTATGTAACTTCACAAACTTAGTCTTTCATATTAAACTTGCAGTTTTGAATTATAGTTTTTTTTGATTGATAATAATTCTCAATCTCGATTATTTCTTTATTAGTCTGATGCTTGAGCCGACAAATCCCCAATTTACTCCTCCATAAAATGTCAGTTCATTATCACCGCCCCATAGATTTACGAAAAATACAACATTAGGATTATCTGCTAAAGTGTTTGATGTCCAAAATTGTCCTTTTCTCCCTAAACTTTCAAAATCATTTTCCCTTCGTTCTCCGCCGGGCAATCCACAAAACCCTGAAGTGTTAGCTGCTAAATATTCTTGTCCTACTATATGATAACCTGGTTTAATCCAATGTGTATAACCAGCTTCCCTCATTTTTACACCAGCAACCTTTTCGCCTCCAAGATAATTTGACAATTTGTTGAAATCAGATTGACTTGGAGTTCTGTAACCTTGAATTAATTTTCGCTTAAATGAATCATTTGCAGTATACCAATTATATAAGCCACCATAAATTTTACCAATTTCTAAATCATTATTATACCAGCAATATGCTGGAGCTTTTGTAATTTCCATGAGTCGCCATGCTTCTATATCTGTAATATTTACGATAGCATCTCCATTTGTAAAATGTGTACCACGGAAATTTTCTTGAAGCCATGTTTGGTCACCAATTTTTATTATTCTGTACGCATTCCCATTATAATCGCTAACTGCACACGTATTAAATGTTGTGTCAATCAATGTATTGTACTTGTCGATTGTCTTAATTTTTATCGGATAAAAAGTGTTTTTAGCCAAATTATCTAAAGTGAAATTTAGTTCTGTCGCAGTACTATAAGCTTCACTCAATTTTGTTAGAGTGTTACCATTAACAGTATACTCTAATTGAACCTTGGTGTTTGCTTCATATGGGACAAAATCTATTTTCACTCTGATGGAAGAAAAATCAGATTTTATTTCCTTGATTGTAATAGAGGGTTTTTTAGTACTAAACTTTTTCGTTTCGTTTGATTTAACTACAACTATTTCTTTTTCAGTATTTTTACAAGCAATTGCTTGATATTCGTATTCTGTATCCGGTTTCAAGTTAAAAACAGTTTTTTTGATAATTGCGGTATGATTTGGTGGACAACTATCAGTTACTATAATAAGCGATTTCCCGTTTTCAATAAGATTAAAATATACTAATAATGGAGAGTCATTAGTAGTTATCGATGCAATTAAAGTTGCGGAATTTGTAGTTATATCTTCTGCGTCTGATAAATTTAACATCGGACCAGCATCTATCCCAATACCACAAGAAGCAATAAAACAACAACAAACAATTAATACTGATAACTTGAAACTCATATTATAAAAATATTTGTGAAAAGCTCTAATTAATATTTGATTAGTGTTTCTAAATGAATTTTTCATAAAATTTATGTATTAATTTTATTCTGTTAGTTTTTTGGTGTGACTTCAGTTTCATGCCTTTTCGAAGTTGACCATAAGCAACTTCAAATTTGTTATTTCCATTTCTCAGTCGATTGTTTGGGTCTGTTCAATTCATCTTACTGTGTCAAAATATTAGTTCTTTCACTCCTCAATTACCGTAAAAAATTTGTCCCATCCTTCCTCAACTCTGTAATAAGTCGCTCTCCCCAGAGGGACATATAAAACTGTCTTTTCTACAAGGCCATTTTTGTTGTAGGTTACCCACGCCTGATTCAATGAATTGAAAAAATAGTAATGCCAAGCTCTTACTCCCAAACTTGGAGGTATGAATGCTTTACAGTGCACTTCTTCCAAGCTAAGATTGCTCGAAAATGTATAATCTCCTATAGTTGATACGTTAATACCTATATTTAAATTTATCAACGCCGCACAATCTCTAAATAAAATATTCGGAACAGTTGTTACATTATCTCCGATATTCAATGTTGTAATTTCAGGGAAGCAAGGACCAGAACCAGAATTAAGAATTTTTTCTACATTATAATTCAATGTGGTAAATTTTGGACAATTCAAAAGTACAGGCATCTCAATTGTTAGTTGATTCGAATTTATTGTAACAGATTCTAAGTTTTTACAATTACTAAAAGCATTTTCACCAATATATGTAACTGATCTAGGTATAACTACAGTCTTCAAACTATCGCAACTGAAAAAACTCTTAGTTGAAATTTGATTAACTGAATATCCAAAATCGATTTCTTTAATACTGCTTTTGTAAAAAGCAGAATCCCCAATAAGAATAGTTTTATCAGATAATTTGATTCGTTTAATACTTTTACAATCTTTAAAGGCATTAATATCTATAATTTCTACATTATAAGTATTTCCACCCGGAGTAGTAATAGTTTTTGGAATTGTAATTTCTTGGGGCAAGTTACGGTAGTTTTTATTTTTAATATCTTTTATTACAGCAATACTTAGCTTGCCATATAATCCGGAATACATATAATATAATCCGTTTTTATCTATAAACGCCTCTCTTATGCCATAGGTATCTATATACTCTAAGCTTGTAACATCGCCAAGATTAATGGGTGTATACTCATTACATCCTATACTCGTAAATATTAGAGTAATAAATAAAATTAGATTTTTACTTTTGATGTTTTTCATTTTTTTCTTTCGTTTTATGTCTCTTGATAATAAGTATTTCGTTGAATTGCAATAGTAAATATTTCTTTTCTATTTTTATGAAGATGTCTGTTCCTTTTGTAAAGTTGTCAGCGAAGTTTATCTTTTTTTTGAATGGAACCTAACGGTCGAGGCTATATGCAGTAAGGGATTGCGGGCTACTTTCTTGTCGAGTTACAACTACTTTTGACACGAGCTATACCGCTCGATAAACCACTGATTGCCAAATGTTTTATACACGTTGTTGAACTAAACCTTCGGTAAATAGCCTACCTTCCAACCTGAAATTCAACCAT
>DYPF01000275.1 GCA_020720105.1 Chloroherpeton thalassium | reverse complement strand
TAAAGTGTAAGTGTTTCCACAAATAGAATTGTCGGTACCAGCGTTTGGTGTGGGTTGCTCGGTTACTGTTACTGTATATGAATTTGTATTTATGCAATTATTTGCATCTGTTCCGGTTACATAGTAAGTAGTGTTTATTAGAGGATTTACTAAATAGCTTGTATTTGTAGAGCCATCGTCCCACAAATAACTAACTCCTCCAACTCCGTTTAGTGTAGATGTTTCTCCTTCACAAATAGGAGTTCCTGTTATTGTAATATTTGGTAGTTGATTAACAATTACAGGTATAGAGCTTTGTGCAGAACAGGTAACGTAAGGAGCAAAATAAATATCATCAATTGCAAAATCATTTCCTTGTAAAATTGTATTTTGATTTGTTATGCAAATATTTGCAGAAGTATTTGTTCCACTATTCCAAGTTTCAAAAAATTGTTGCCAATCGCAAGTAGTAGCGGTAGCTTGAAAAGTATTACCTAGCAAAATTCCATTTATAGAAAATTGTAAAATTGCAGGATTGTCGGGGTGAATGCTAGTTATCCAAGTTGAAAAATTATATATTGTATTAGGAGTTACAGAAACTGTTTGGCACCAAACATTACCGTTTGCTATATCAGAACCATTAACACACATCATATTATTTCCATTAGAGCTATGGTCGGTACAATTTGCAAAAACACTGTTTATATCTTGAGGATTGTCATTTATGATATACCAGCCCTCTGAAAAAGAATATCCATCAAAATTAAGGTCGGTGTTAAAATAGGTATTTCCTTGTTCAAAATCGCCATTTATTATTACATTATTTCCAATTCTTGATTGGTAACCTGTAACTGTATAAGTTGTAGTGCTTGTTGGGGTTGCTAAAGGATTGCTGATTAAAGTATTACTTAGTGTTGATGAAGCATCCCATACATAAAAATCGGCACCACTTACATTTAGTTGCGATGATTCTCCGTAACAAATTGTAGATGGAGTAGCTGTTGTTGTTAAAACAATAGGAAGTGGAATATTAACTTGAGTTGATTCTGTGCTTGAGCAACCACTTTCTGTAACAGTTAAAGAAATATTGTAAGTGTTACCATTAATTCCAGATAAGGTATAAGGACCTTGTAATGAGCCTGAAACAACGTTTAATCCATCGAAATCCCATACGTATGTTGCTGCATTTGTACCAGTACCAGTATAATTAACGGTGGTTGTTTCTCCATCGCAAATTGGGAAAAGTGTACTGAAAGTTGCAGTACTTATTTGGTTAGATGATACAGTTTCTGATAATATTTTTTGACAACCATTTAAATCTGTTACTATTACAGTGTAAACACCAGAAGTTATATTGGTAATATCTTCATTTGATGATGTAAATCCAGACGGTCCAGACCAATTGTAAGAATATGTTGGTGTTCCTCCAGAAACTGTAATGTTTATGCTTCCATCGGAAAATCCACTACAACTTTCATCTTGAACTACTGCAGAAATTGATATATCTGATGGTTGTGTTATGTTAACAGATGCTGTTTGCGTGCAATTATGAGCGTCGGTAACGGTAACATTATATGAATTTACAGGTAAACCAGAGTAAGTTTGAGTTCCATCTCCTGTGTACCCATCTGGAAGCCAATCGTATGTGTATCCTGGAGTTCCTCCTGTTGCAGAAACGGTTCCAGAACCGTTATTTCCTCCAAAGCAAGAAATATTTGTTTGGGAGGTTGTAAGTGCAATTGCAGTAGGACTATTTACAGTACCAGAAGCAGTTGTAACTTGAGAAGCGTTGTCGGTAATGGTAACAGAAACTGGTCCTGCACATAAGTTTGTTATGGTGCTTGTATTTACTCCATTATGCCATAAATAAGTGTAAGGAGGCGTTCCTCCGGTTACATTGGCTTGTGCTGTTCCGTCGCAATATCCATAACAAGTAACATCTGTTGTTACAACTGCTGGTAAAGCTGGACTAATACAAGAAATATTATCCATCATTAAATTTATGTATCCAGGACAATCAGTTATATAACAAGGACTAAAACCAATATAAGACCAATTTTGTGTTGGAGTGAAAGTTATTGTATAAGTCTGCCAATTTGTATTCCAAATTTCTCCAGAACAATACAATAATTCTCCCTGTGCACATGATGAACTACCACCCCAAACAGCAATAGAACTATAACAACCATTTGGTTCTGCTGTATTATAAACTTCTGTATGAACTAAATCTACAGTAAACGTATATTCTTGACCGGCAACCATAGGAACATCAAGTGGCTGGGTCATGCCTTCGTTATAGCCATAACCATTTGAGCATAAAAAACTTACGTAAGAACTACCGTCAGATGGTGGCAATGTTATACCCCATTGTCCTGGTTGTGTATCAGGAGAACCCCAACAAGCATCCCAAGATGCAGGAGTAACGTGTGCTTGCGAAGGACCTTCCATTGAGGCGTTGTCGTAGCAATTAACTTGAGAATAAATAGATATACTCAATATTGATAGTAGTGTTAGGAATAGTTTTTTCATTTTATAGTAATTTGGTTGCTTAACAATGTTACGAGTATTAATTTGTTTCTATTATTAAGTTTGTTAATAAATTTTATCAAACAAAAGACGATATTAATAAAAAATGGTTGCCTATTTTTAAAAGTATCTAATTCTTGAAATGCTAAAATAAATAATAAATATTAATAAATACTTTTTCATTTGTTAAGAATTTATGTTATACTAAAAGTTATTAATATGTGTATTAAACTTATTTTACACCAAAATATATGTAAAAGTTTCATTTTTGTGTTATTATTAGTTACAACAAAATAAAAGTAAAAAATAATAATATAATGAGGTATGCACACCTCAAAACACAAATAATATTAAAGTTATTAAATATATCAAAATATTTTTGAATATTTGTAGCAAAAAATGCAACTTATTATATTTATGTACAAATAATTGGGATGCTTATTTTTACATTATTTTATTATTGTACAGTTAAGCAACAAAAAATATCTAATTCTTGAATTATTTTATTTTTAATTCAAGAATTAGATATGTGG
>DYPF01000274.1 GCA_020720105.1 Chloroherpeton thalassium | reverse complement strand
CTGAAATTCTGGTGGTGGACGAGGTACTGGCAGTAGGTGATGCGGAGTTCCAAAATAAGGCGATTGGGAAAATGAAGGATGTGAGTCAAGGGGAGGGGAGAACGGTGTTGTTTGTGAGCCATAATATGGGGGCAGTAAGGAGTTTATGTAATAGAGGAGTTGTTTTAAAAGATGGAATGGTTGATTTCGATGGAGATATAGAATCTGCTGTATCTAGTTATATAAACTCAGGTCAGAAAATAATTCTTTATGAGGCTGATAAGCAAGCCCCAATTTATATTAAAAGAGCTTTTACTGTTAATGCTAATATGAAATTGATTAGTGACTTTGATCTAAATGATAAGATAAATCTGATAGTTGAAATATCTCAATCAATAGTAATACCTGCTGAAACCATATTGGGTGTTGTCCTTTTGGACGAAAACAAAAATAAAATAACCACTGTTGAATATAAGTTGGGAGAATACAAATCGAAAAAGGGAAAAATTTTATTAAGCTTTCCAGAAAAACTTTTTGTTCCCGGAAATTATTCGTTTCATATTGCCATACATCAACCTAATGTAACGTTGTTTGATTTGGTAGATGATATTTGTAATTTTCGGATTATAGAAGATGATTCATTAGGTTATTATAAGTATTCAGGAATTAAGCAAGGTATCATTATAACAAATCCATTATGGGAATCGGTAAAACACTAAAAAAAAAGCTTAGGAAAGTTTTCTTAGGTAATAAAAAAAATAAAAATGAAATACCCCATGACTTTTTTTACGAGATAGAAGGGTATAATTTGTTATTTCCGTATAATCATAAACTACCTGATTATCAATGTGATTTTAAGAACTATGATAAAAAACTAAAGGTAATTGTCGAGCAAATCCAAAAGAATATAGTTGTTAGTAATTCGATTATTGTTGATATAGGTGCAAATGTGGGGGATACAGTTGCAAGTATAAGAAAATATACCCAATCACTTATTTGTTGTATTGAAGGCGATTCTTTCTATTTGAACTATTTGAGAGAAAATGTGAAATTATTTGACAATGTATTGCTATTCGAAAGTTATGTTGCTGGAGTTGATTCTGTTGCAGGCAAAATTAGCAGGGGAAATGGTACGGCAAGAATAGTAACTGATAATGAAACAGAAGACATATATAATAAGTTGAAAATAAAGCAACTTGCCGTTATTCTTAACGAGGCGGAATTGAAGTTCGAAAATGTTGAACTTTTGAAAATTGACACAGATGGCTTTGATTTTCAAATTTTGTTGGCAAATAGATATTTTATAGAGAAATTCAAATTTAATCTATATTTTGAATACGACATTTCATTTAATAAAGATGATTATGCTAATTCGTTAGAATTAATGAAAATGTTAGATAACTCAGGTTATAAATTAATAGTTTATGATAACTTCGGAAATTTATTGGAAATTATTCAAGACAACTTTTCTGGGCTATTTGAATTATTGAACGGATATTTGATTTCTTGTAGAAAGAATGGGGGTGGAATATATTACTTTGATATTTTTGCAACGACTGATTTCTCGTTAATAGAACAAATCAGGGTAGCAGATACTTTAGTTTAATTAAATTTTTTATTTATGAAAGTTTTATATGATTATCAGGCATTTGCTATGCAATCTCACGGAGGTGTGTCAAAATCTTTCGCTGAATTAATCACCCATTTGCCTTTGGATGTTAAATATGAGATAGCAGTAAATGAGAATCCTAATATATACTTAAAAGATTACATATTCAGGTCAGATGTAAGGAGTTTTCGTGACAGGTTAAATGCTTTTTTGGGTGGACATAAATTCAAAGGAAAAAAACTCATTTATAATGCCGTTAGTTTATTTAGTTATAAAAGTAAAGAGAATGAACGTAATAAGGATTATGCTGTCAGAGTTTTGAAAAGGAATGATTTTGACATATTCCACCCCACCTATTTCGATGATTATTTTTTGAATTATTTAAACCAAAAACCTTTTGTGTTGACAATTCACGATATGATACCGGAGTTGTTTCCTGAGTACTTTGAAATAGATGATTTTCAGGTTGAAATGAAAAAAAAGCTTGCGCCGTTAGCTGCTCATATTATTGCTGTAAGCGAAAATACAAAAAAAGATATTGTAGAAATTTTAGGTGTTGATGAAAAAAAAATATCTGTGATTTACCATGGAAAGCCGGATGTCAGTCTTAATTTCTCAGCACATTCTCCATATAGTTTTCCATATTTATTATATGTGGGGCAAAGATGGGCGTATAAGAATTTCGAAACATTTTTGTACTCGTTTGCTAAATTAGCAAAACTTGATTCAAAAATTAATCTTGTATGTACGAGCGAACAATTTAATAGCAAGGAGTTGAAAATTATTGATAACCTTGATTTAAAGGGAAGAATTATACATTCATTTGTAACAACGGAACAGTTGTTCAATCTTTATCATCATGCTTTAGCTTTTGTATATCCATCCCAATATGAAGGATTTGGAATGCCCATACTAGAAGCCTTTGCCTGTAGTTGTCCTGTGCTATTAAACGATACGAGTTGTTTTCGGGAAATTGGAGGTAAAGCAGCGCTTTATTTTAATATGGATAGGGATAAATCTAATTTTATTGATGTTTATGTTGCAATGAAAGACCAAAGGGAAAAGATGATTGCACAGGGACATGAACGTTTAACTCTTTTTTCGTGGAAAACGTCTGCAAATAAATTGACGGATGTTTATAAAAAATGTTTTTCATTTTGACTGTTTATATAATGACCATCTCCACCCTCACCATTAATCGCAACAATGCCGCAGGACTGCGCATAGTGAGTGGCTCGCAGAGCCTCGCACGGTAATAGTATAATAACAACCATAGAACACCACATTTATATGGATAATTCAATAAGCTTTTTTGAAGATAAAAAAATACGTTCCTATTACCACACCGAACGCAATAAATGGTATTTTTCTACCATCGATATAGTATCCGTATTAACCATCGAAAGTGTGGTGAGCCAAACCTACACCGATTTTGAATATATCGTTATCGA
>DYPF01000273.1 GCA_020720105.1 Chloroherpeton thalassium | reverse complement strand
TGTAAGGACTCCGCAATTTGTGATTTGCAACTTTTGTTTGTATATTTGGTATAACGAATCGGATGATTCTTTGAATCTTATCAATTGAGGATGATTTTTGTAATCTTTTGTTTTACCTTCAAGAACTTTTTGTGCTAATAATGTTTCTCTGAAACAGGCAATTAAACCTATTCCGTCAAGGTATTTTGGATGGATGGACCAAATTCTCATTTATTTTACGGTCGTTGCCAATTAACCCAAATTCTTCTTAATTTAGGTTTGTCATTTTCGGAAGAACCAACACTCAATACAGCTTCAATTTGAATATATCTTCCTGTATTTGTTCCTCCGTTGCTCCAACCAAGACTGTTTCCTGACGAATTTATAAAATCACTCCATTTTGGTGCATTTTGATTTGAGTCATCAAGCATAAAATCATTTCTTATATTTGCAACTCTTGCTCTCATCACTATTGAAGAACCGTTTGGAGTATCTCCTTCCCATTCAAGAGAATCAAAAATTGCATCATTTTCTGTTCTTGCTGTATCAATTATAATTTGATAATTTCCTCTTAATGAAACAATATTTTTTAAATTATAACCGGTAAAATCGGAATAGGAATAAGGTGCAGCTCCTTCAAACAGAAAACGTGTTCTTGCAATTGTTCCGTCTTGATTAAATTCAATAACATTATTTGAAAGATAATTTGTAACCCAAATTTGGTCATCGGAATCTACACCCACTCCAACAGGATGTGTGTTATTTCCGCAAAAATAAGCACCTAAAATATTTCCGTTTTTATCAAATTTTGCGATTTTATTGGAATAACTGAATGATGCCCAAATGTTATCATTTGAATCAATTGCAATTCCTCTTCCTCCTGATAATTGTTCACCTTCATAAACAGCAGGATATGATGTTACAGAAATTGTATCGGAAATTTCATTGTAAACAACTTTTTTAATATCATTATCTGCCCAACCTGCAAACCAAATATTATTTTCTTTATCAACAACCATTCCGTTAACTTGGTGACTGAACGGAAATGATTTGAAGAAACCTGCATCAATTGTGTTTTTATTTGTATCTATTTTAAATATTTTGGCATATTGAGTAGCACAATTCAAAGAAGGGTCATTATTGCAACTGTAAAAATCATCAAGTCTCGAATTCCATAAAAACCCTCTTTTATCAATAGCCAATCCGTAAATAGGAATATTTGTATCAAAAGGATATCCTTCAAAAATTTGTCCCTGTGGATTTATTTTATAAACATATCCATCCGAACCTATAACTTTTCCTCTGATTCCGAAACAACCAACCCAAGCATTTCCGTCTTTATCAAGTGCAACTCCTCTTGGTTGACAATCTTCATCAAGTTCAACAGTAAATTGAAGCATTCCCGTTGAAGCTAATTTTGTTATTGAATGACTGTGTCTGTTTGCAACCCAAACCGAACCATCGCTTTCAACAGCTGTTCGGGAAGGATAATCGCCCACAACAAAATGTCCGTAAACTTCACCTGTAAGTGAATTTATTTTTGTTACGGTATCATTTCCTGTTTCTGTATCACTTCCTCCGTTTGCAACCCAAACAAAATTATTTTGAACTGTTGAAGAATCGAGAGTGATTTCATTTGGATTTATTGAATTACTCACTCCGTCAAAAACACCCTTATTAATATCTGTTTCTCCTGCAATTTCTATAACATAACAACTTTCGTTGCATTTTCCGCAAGCATTTACAACACCTTCATCAACCAAGCCGTCACAATCATTATCAACTTCATCACAAATTTCTTCGGTTGGAACACAAGGTGTTTCGGAACAATTTTCATTAATTAAATCATCGCAATCATTATCAATATTATCACCGCATATTTCAAGAGGAGTTATTTCAAAACAAATACCGCATGTGTTTGCGTTAAGAGATTCTTCATCTGTTTCACTGTTGCAATTATTATCTTTTCCGTCACAAATTTCATATAAAGGTAATGTTTCACCAACGCAATTACTCCAAAATTCACCACCGATACAAGTCATTTTACCTTTTTTACATTCCGTTCCTTCATTTAAATCAGAAGGGTCTCCGCTGTAACAACCAAGTTCGCTTAATCCGTTACAAGAACAACCTTCATCAATAATTCCGTTACAATCATTATCAAATCCGTCATCACATATTTCTGTTGCTTCACATTCATCTCTGTCAATTACAGAGCAATTTTCATTTACCAAATTATTACAATTGTCATCTTTTGAATTATTACATAATTCTTCATCCAAACAAACAACACTGTCACAAAATTCATCAATCAAACCATCACAATCATTATCAATATTATCATCACAAGTTTCATTTTGAGGAGTTACTTGACCAACACAAGTTCCCCATCTGTTATCAGGTTGGCAATCTCTTAACCCGCCTTTACAAGTTCCTTTACCGGAAGTTCCTGCAGGACCTGTATAACACGGTTGTTGAATTCTGTCATCACAACCGTTTAAACCGCCTTGATTGTTTTCATCTTCATCTATTAAATTATCACAATCATCATCAAAATTATTACCTTGAATTTCTTCAGGTTCCGGTCCGCAACTGCCGCATTTGTTTTTAACGCCGTCATCAACAGCTCCGTTGCAATTATCATCAAACCCGTTACATTCTTCAAGAACAGGAGTTACTGCACCTTCACAAAATCCCCATTTATTATCAATACATAATTGAACACCTTCTCTGCAAATCCCTTTACCGATTTCATAATTAGCTGAAGGATAACATTTTTTTGATTCCCCTGTATTACATTCAACATGAATACAAAGTCCTTCCGAACAATAATTTCCTTTTGGACATAGTCCTGTTGGATTTTCCGAAGAACACACATGAATTTCCAAAACACATTTTGCATTAAGGCAAACATAATCAGGTTCACATAATCCATCAGGATTATCAACAGAACAAGGTTCTGTTATTTCAGAACAATAACCCTCAACACATCTTTTTCCTTCGGGGCAATCACCATCAGGATTTGTTAAAGAACAAGCATTGGAAATTGTTATACATTGAC
>DYPF01000272.1 GCA_020720105.1 Chloroherpeton thalassium | reverse complement strand
TTTGCGAGAAAGTGTTCTGAAATCATATAATGACCCAGAAACAAAAAACGTTTTTGACGTTAATATGTCGAGCAATATGAACGAAGAAGAATTAAGGAAAAAGCTTATGAAATATAAAATTGCTCTCCAACCAAATAAACATATCCAAACACGAAAAAAAAATTCGGAAACTATTTCTCAAAATCGATGATCAATTGAAAATCTTTTCCAATTTGTAAACAACGATTTCTTGAAGCTAAAAGAAACAATTCAAAAAGATTACAAATCTTGATTTCCATATCTTTCTTGACAAAAGATTTTCAACTATCGGTCATTCATTATGCAAGAATATTGAAGGATTAAACTTAAAAACTCCGAATTTATCGACATAGCTCCTGATACTCATATAACAAAATGTTCTGTAAAATTATGAGTTATCACACAAGAAGAATCAGAAAATCTTACAAAAGAAGAAATATCAGAGAAGTGGCGTGAAGTATTAAAATGAACCTGAATCGATCAAATAAACATGCATCCTCCTTTGTGGTTTCGAAGCAGAAACAATTTTATATTTGAATTGTAATTCACGAGAGAATTTGCAACTCTCGCTCCTAAGCTCGCTCGCCCTTCGGGTCACTTAACACTTCGGACCAGCAAGAAACGTTATACGCAATTTTTTAGGATAATAAGAATAACCATATGAAAATCTTTAAAAACTGATTAGTAACAGGATTACTTCTTCAACTAGCAATAGGCCCAGTATTCTTTTTTATCGTAAATCTAACATTACAGAAAACAATTCTGGATGGTTTTGCCGCAGTAAGTGCAGTCGCTATAGTTGATTATTTTTACATTACACTCACAATATTAGGTGTTGGAAAATTACTTGAGAAGAAGAAATTTAAGAAGATATTTTGAATTATCAGTTCAATCGTACTGATTATATTTGGAATAATCATAATCAAAAATATGATTATATGAAATTTTTCAAATATTGAAGCAATTTCAACTGATCTTCTTACAAGTTTCACTTCAGTATTTCTTCTCACGATTTCCAGTCCAATGACAATTGTATTCTTTACGAGCTTATTTGCGACAAAAGCCATTGAATATAACTACAAAAAAAGAGAATTAGTTATCTTCGGACTTTCAACAGGATTAGCTACAATTATATTTATGGGAATAGTTGTAATCCTGTTTTCATTGATAAAAGGTACTGTGCCTATAATGTTAATTCAAATATTAAACTGAATAGTAGGTTGTTTACTAATCATATATGGTTGAATAAGACTTAAAAAGGTCTTAAATTCAAAGAACAGCGTATAACACTTGCTAGCTGATATCATCGCCTGCCATATCAAATCTTAAGGAACGGCGACGCATCAGCAGAGCAACAAACGTTGTCTGACATCTAGGTTTGTATATTACCTTGAAATCAATATTAAGAATACAGTGAATGGTTTTTGAGAGAGAGTAAGCTCTTATGGAGCTATTTTATAAATTAAATCCAACAACATGATCAACAACAAAACAACAGCCATTATTACATGATGAACAGCCGGAATTGGGTATTGAATAGCAGAAGCTTTTGCTCAAAAGTGAATAAATCTAGTTTTATCATACTTCCATGATGAATTAAGAGCGAAAAAAGTTGAAAAAAAGATTTCAGAATATTGAATTGAGGTTCGTATGATAAAAGCAGATAGCTGAAATAAGAACGATCTGGAAAATATATTCGCAGAAGCACAGAAATCATTTTGAAAAGTAGAAATATTAGTTAATAATATTTGAGCCGCGTTCCCAGACAAGCACAATACAGATGAATGGGAATCAACATTTCATCATCACATGATGGGGACAGTAAATGCCACAAATCTATTTGAAAATCAAATATGAGAAGACAAATGATGCATAATTAATATGTCATCTGTATTAGGCGTTGAGCCACTTCTACAATATAAAGGCGCTAGATTAGAAGCTTACTGCTGCATGAAATCGGCCATCAATATGTATACCAAAATCACGGCTAATAAATTTTCATGAAAAATTCGCGTAAATAGTATCGCTCCTGGGAATACCGAAACGGAATGATGGAGATGAGCAGATGAAAATTTCAAGGAAGCAAGGAGAAAATGAACGCTCATTCAGAGATTTATTGAGCCGAAAGAAATATGAAAAATGGCTGTTCAAATAGTAGAAAATGAAGCATTAAACTGACAAATATTTGTTGTTGATGGATGAGTTGTTGGAAAATGATATGAATAATCTCTCTCAAAAAAAACAGACTTAAAATCAAATAAACAATACCATTCACGGATACAAACCTAGATGCAAGCCCTCGTAAACTCGGGTCAATACAACAGCGACTACCAGACATCCCTCCAAAATAAATCTCAATGGAGGTCGGGACGTCCGCCGAGTCGCGAACGTTATACGATATACACTTCGGCACTTTATATAAACTACGCACAATGAATATTGAAAAATTCAAGAATGTCATCATAAATATTGTCGCTCAAGCCAATATACTTAAACAAAAATTTGTTAGCGATCCTGCACCAGCAAATTATGCATGCATTTTTTGTCAAAGCGATGAAGAGTATGTCACATTCATCAATCTTGCCAAACAAATAGGAAAAATAGTTCAGGAAACTAAAACAGGTCCGCTTTTTCAAATTGAAACTTTACAAACAATAGCAGGGAACCTGCAATTACTTAAAATACGCGAACCTGATTCTACCAGACCTGAACGTGGCGATGCAGATTTTACTTTATCAAATTATGATGAATTCAAAAAAATACATCTTGGACAAGAAGGTTTTAAGCTCATAGAAAGAGAAGATTTTGAAATGATTGAGCTTATGGAACCAAATTTTAATGTGCGTGCGTATTTCTCAAATCCCCCATTGGATATACAGTTAGGAATTTCATAATAATGCCTCGTGTACAACGTACAACAGCTACTACCTTCCACCTCGATTACATGTTCATTTTCAATGGAACATCGAGGCGGAGAGGCGAGCAGCAAAGTCCTTACGTCAAAATCAAGTCAATTTTCAATATTTTA
>DYPF01000271.1 GCA_020720105.1 Chloroherpeton thalassium | reverse complement strand
AAACAGCGACAATATCAACCAACGAATAATACCACTCGTCATTATACCACGCTCGGCGTATTTCTTTATCTTGAAATACTACGAGTTTGTTTGGATGTGATATGTTTTTTATTTCTTTATCACTCATTTTGCCCATTCTTTATTCACCAATGTAAAAGTAATTCATTTTTAAATATTGGCAAAAAATAATCTTCGCTTTTTGTTTCAGACAATTTTTCGCGAAGTTCTTTTACTTCATTTTCTAAATTCCTGATAAGTTGGTTTTGTATTATCCATAGCTACCTTTTTTAAACATTAACTATAATCGACGTTACGCAATTCGAACCATTGCAAGTATTTTGTTTTGCTCGGCGAAGTGGCGATGGTTCGTTATTCTAATTAGTTCAAAATAAATTATAATAATTTCCCACTTGCTATAATTTTAAAAAATCTATCTTTTATTTTGCTGACATTTTCTTAAGCAATGCAGCTAATGCAAATACTCTTTCTTTAATTGCAGATGCGATATTTTCCAAAGGTTCTACTCTTACCTGAATACCTGATTGAATTACCGAGGTAGGCATAGATGGGGCAATTGCTGTATCGGGATGCTGTACAATAACGCCACCCTTAGCTCCAATTATATGGGCAGCTCCAGAGGTTCCATCTCTCCCCAAGCCTGTAAGGACAACAGCTATTGCAAATTGTCCGAATGCTTCTGCTACACTTCTAAATAGCGGATCGGCAGCCGGACGGACGAAATTTTCTTTTGGTCCATCATCAATTATAATTCTATATGTATTTTTGTCAATACGCAAGTGTCTATCCCCAGGTGCAATATAGATTGTCCCTGACTGAATTAGCTGATGATTAATAGCAATTTTAACATCAAATTGTGTTTCAGTATTTAGTTTGTCTGCAAAACTTTCTAACATCCAATCAGGTCCGTGTTGCACAATAAAATATGCAGCATTTTCTCTGTTGGATAAATTATTAATAACTTGAGAAACAGTCGGTGGACCACCAGTACTTGAGGCTATAGCAACTGCAACAAATGGAGGAAGTTGTGCTGCTTCCACAACGGGAACTTCAGTTCTTGGTTTTTCTGCTATTTGATTACACATAGAAATACCATTACTCAGTTTTTCCAAGAATTCATCAATTTCAATAGGTTTTGTAATAAAATCATCAGCTCCAGAATCTAAGGCGTGCTGTCTTGCCCCTTGAGTTGCAAGCGAAGTCATCATCAATATAAAAGGAGGATTAGGATATTTTTTTCTAATTAATCTAATCATCTCGATGCCGTCCATTTCAGGCATCATCCAATCTGTTAAAATTGCATCGCAAGTTTCATTTTCAAGTAATTTCAATACTTCCTTGCCATTACTAACTACAGCAGAAGTATATCCTGCTTTTGATAATAATCTTTTAACAAGTAATTGGTTGATTATTTCGTCTTCGGCTATTAATATTTTTTTTGGCTTGTCCATAATTGATTAATTACATTCTTTTTATTTTGCATTAACTATAGTTACAAAATTACTTATTTTTAACAAATAATGTTAAATTATCCATTGATAATACTTCCACTTCTTGATTAACATCGCAATATGAAACGCTTTTAGCTCTCCACCGCTCACCCAAAATCTTAATCTCGCCAATTTTCTCAGGAGTAATTTGTTGAGAAACAATTCCCTTCGCTCCTATTAACGACTCAAATCCAGTTTTTCTTTTGGTCTTTTGAACTTTTAAGCCTAAATACAGCAGTAAAATTGAAAAAGCAAATAATACTATACTTGAAGTAATTATTAATGATGGTGATATTTGCATACCCAAATCTCCTTTAATTAAATAAAATGAACCAAAGGCAAAAGCTGTTGTGCCCAAAATAGCAAGTCCTCCGTAGCTTATTACTTTTACCTCTAATATCAGCAAAATAAAGGCTAATGTAATTAAGCCTATACCTGTGTAGTCGATTGGGAAATATGAAAGTAAGTAAATAGAACCAATCAAAGAAGCAACTCCAACAATTCCTGGGAATGAAACGCCAGGATTAGTAACTTCAAATAACAACCCTAACATACCGATAATTAATAATAAGTAAGCCCAATCTGGATTGTAAAAAACTTGATGTAAAATATCCATTTACATCTCCAATAAATTATTCATAAAATCAGTGCAAATTACGAAAATAATTTGAACTATTAACACAACAGAATTATAATAATTTTTTTGGAAAAACTAAAAGAATGTAAAGTTTGCATATTTAATTATTTTTCCTTAATTGTTCTATTTCAACTATTTCTAAGCCTGTTGTTTTGGCAATCATATCATTGTCAAATCCACTTTCTATTAGCTTCCTTGCTATTTCTTTCATCCCTTCTTCTCTGCCTTCTTTCATCCCTTCTTCTCTTGCAAATTTAGCTTCTGTTTGCAATGAAAATATCTCACTTGCCTTTAGATGTAAGCTATCCAAATAGCGATTATAACCATAGGTATCTTTATCTTCGAGAGACATAATATCCAGCACTTGATTTGCTTCTTTTAGTCCTTTAGCTTTGAAATTTTCTTTTACTTCGCTGTTTTTCAGAAAGTAAATCCATTCGTCTAATGTATCTTTAGCAATATCGTTGAATTGATTTACTTTTAATAAATAATATTCAGGGAAAATATCTGAGACATTTTCTTTCATAAAAGTTGACTTTTGTTTTTCCGAAAGTCCCAGCAAGTCATTTTGATGCAACCCTTTAAAATCAGAAACACCTCTATAAATGTAATCTTTACCTTGTCCTAAATCAAAATAGACAATATTAATTGAGATTACTTTTTTCATTTCAGAATAATGCTGACCCAATCTTAGATTTTCTGTTATACTTTTGGAAACTCCATAAGCCATTCTTTGAAAATAATCAATTTCGTAAGTACTTTGTATCTCGATTATTATCAATTCTTTCTTAGAATTTTGTGTTAGAATATCTACTCTATTGAATTTATCTGCCTCGTAAAGTTGATTGCCCTCGCTTTCTAAAATCTGTTCAATTTTAATATCATCAAAAAGCAATTCACTAAGAAA
>DYPF01000270.1 GCA_020720105.1 Chloroherpeton thalassium | reverse complement strand
AATTTTCTGTATTGTTCAGCAGAATAATTTACAAGTGGATTATTCACAACATCATTATTTGGAATAATAACTAATCTATTATCGACTGTATTCAAATAAGTGAAAAAGAAAGCAGTTTTTTTAACAGTTCCTGTAAAACCATTTATTAAAACGAAATCGCCTGATTTTATTGGTTTTAATATCAGAATTTCAACACCTGCTGCTATATTAGATAAGTGGCTTTGTAGAGCCAACCCAATAGCAATACCAACAGAACCCAGTATAGCAATCATCGATGTAGTTGGAATTCCAATCATTGTTGCTGCCGAAACAAATAAAATTATATAAAGAACAATATTGATTGAAGTAATAGTAAAAGTGGAAATCGAAGGGTCGTAATTAGACCAAAAAGGTAATTTTTTAATTCTCTTTTTTATTATTCGAATTAACCAAATACCAATTATGATAATTATTAATGCTGCAATAAGCTCAGGAAACCACTCAACCACATTTTGAATGATATGTTCAAAAGACTTATTTATTGAATCAAAATTAATCATAATTTATTTAAGTTTAAGAATATTTTTTTATTTCTAACTCACCACTCATAGCATAATATGCACCTTCAACGAGTGCTTGCATTTCATCTTCACCTGGATAAACATACAATGGTGCAATAAATTCTACTCTTTCTTTCATTAATTCAATTAATTTCTTTGAGTAAGCAATTCCACCTGTAATCAAGATTGCATCTACTTTGCCACATAATACAGACGAACAAGCCCCAATTTCCTTTGAAACTTGGTAAGCCATTGCTTCGAATACAATCTTTGCTTTTTCGTTGTTTGAAATATATGCCATTTCTTCTACATCTTTTGCATTATTTGTATTCAAATAAGCTACGATTCCACCCTGACCAGTAATCATTTTCTTTATCTGTGGCAAACTATATTTACCAGAAAAGCATAATTTTGTTAAACCCCCGATTGGTACTGAACCAGTACGCTCAGGTGAAAATGGTCCATCACCATCTAATCCATTATTTACATCAACAACTCTACCCTTTTTATGTGCTCCAACAGTAATCCCACCACCAAGGTGTACGACAATTAAATTCAAATCTTCGTATTTTAAATTCTTTTCTTTTGCAAATCTTCGGGCAACTGCTTTTTGATTTAATGCGTGGAAAATACTTGTTCTTGGTAATTCGGGTCTGCCTGATAACCTTGCAATATCCTCCATCTCGTCCACAACAACTGGGTCGACAATAAATGCAGGTATTTTCTTATCAGTTGAGTCCGAGATTTCTTTTGCTAAAATCCCACCTAAATTTGATGCGTGTTCGCCTTGTATACCGATCCTTAAATCTTCGACCATTATATCATTTACTTCATATACTCCGCCAGGAATGGGTTTAAGCAAGCCACCACGTCCAACAACAACATCTAAATCATTAACACAATAATTATTTACTTTAATTGTATTTATAATAAATTCTTTCCGAAAAGTGTATTGTTCAGTTATTGAATCATACTTGTCCAATTCTTCAATATTATGTCTGATTGTTTCTGTAAAAATTGGAGTCAAATCCTCAAAAATTGAAATTTTTGTGGAAGTTGAACCTGGGTTTATTGCTAATATTTTCATTTGATTCTCCAAAATTTCTAATAGCAAGCTGCCAAAGCAATAGAAGAAAGTTTACTTCTGTCAGAATCTGAGCGTGAAGTTAAAACTATCGGAACTTTTGCTCCTAAAACAACTGCGGCAACTGTTCCTTTGCCAAAGAAAGTAAAACTCTTGTATAATATATTTCCTGCTTCGATATCAGGAGCTACTAATATATCAGATTCTCCTGCTACTTCGCTTATTATTCCTTTATGTTCTGCCGCTTCTTTCGAAATAGCATTGTCAAATGCAAGTGGTCCATCAATAACACATCCCTTTATTTGTCCACGTTTGTTCATCATCGTTAGCATTGCAGCATCAACAGTTGCTTGCATTTTTGGATTTACACTTTCCACAGCAGTCAAAATTGCCACTTTTGGGTTAGTGTTTCCAAGATGATGAAACATATCAACAGCATTTTTGATTATTGCAATTTTTTCATTAAAATCGGGAGCAATATTTTGAGCTGCATCTGTTAATGCAATTATCTTATGATAAGCAGGCATCTCAAAAAAACCAATATGACTTAATAAATCACTATTTCTCAAGCCAGCTTCTTTGTTCAAAATTGCTCTAAGAAAATCGCTTGTTTGTACCATTCCTTTCATCAAAATATCCGCATTTCCATTGCGAATTTCACTTACAGCAATCTGGGCTGACTTAGCAGAATTATTTTCTTCGATTATTGCATATTTGTTTACATCGAAACCAATTTCTTCTGATATTTTATTTATTTTTGCTTTATTTCCAACAAAAATAGGCTCAATAATATTGTGTTCTACAGCATCTTTGATTGACAAAAGTACATTATCATCTTCAGCAGCAGCTACTATAATTCTCTTTTTTACACCTTGTTTTGCTTTTTCAAAAAGAAATTCAAAATTTTTCATAAATTTTTCATAAATTAATGTTGTTTGTTTATTAATAATTGCAAATTAATCAAGAATACCGATTGCTGATTCAACTGCTTCCAAAATCTCACCTGAGCGAACTAACTCTTTCATCTTATTATGGTCTTTGTAGAGTGGTCTGTCTACATCTAAGAAATCAACATATTTGCGAATAATATTATAAGCAGCATTTACACCATTTCCATTAGTAAATTTGCGAATGTCCAAAGCTTGTGCAGCAGCCATTAACTCGATGCCAATAACTGCATAAGCATTATCCAAAATTTGATTATTCTTAATTGCAGTATTCATTCCCATCGAAACAAAATCTTCTTGGTCAGCTGCAGCAGGAATTGATTGAATTGATGCTGGTTGAGATAATATTTTTTGTTCAACAATTAACATATCAGAAGTGTATTGGCTCAACATTAACCCCGAATTGAATCCTGGATTTATCGTTAAGAACGGAGGTAGTCCCACGCTCAATGCTGGATTCAATAATCTATTCATTCTTCTTTC
>DYPF01000269.1 GCA_020720105.1 Chloroherpeton thalassium | reverse complement strand
TCATCAATAAATGGATATTTAAATAATCCTCTCAGAAGTGTGTTTTTTGTTTTATTCGTTGGTTCGTTACAAAAGTCCTCAAATGTATAATCATCAAGTAATTTAATGTTACCAAAATATTCATTAAGTCTTATCACGTTGAATATAGATTTTCTCGCCCGCACGAAAGTTGATAAAAACAAATCTACACGTTCAAAAGCTTTTGTTTTATCTTCCGCTAAAGGCTCTATCGAAAGTTCATTAAATACTAAATCCATAGACTAAATAAGCTTTAAAAGTTGATTATTCCACTCATCTAAAAAATCTTCGGGATATTCACTAAGTTCTCCGCGTTCATCCACACGTATTAGATTTACTCTACTATATTGTTCGTACTCAGTTGTGATTTTATCGAAATACATAATGTTGACATCATTTTTTGAAATGTCGTTTTCTTTTACAGTCACGCGAATACCATTTAAAATATGATCGCTATGTGTTTCTACAAAAAGTTGAGCTCCGTTAGCTGCTGCTAAGGCTATTAATCTTCCTAATTGTGCTTGACCTTTAGGATGTATATGTGATTCAGGATTTTCAATGATAATTATTTTCCCAGGTTCAGCACATAATAGAGCCACAATTACGGGTAAAACATAAGTTATTCCAAAACCTACATTTTTGGGGCGGAATGTATTTGTCTTTCCATAAAGCAAATTGAATTGATAATCTAAAATTACTTTATTAATTTCTGGTACGTATTTCGTGTTTAGCCTTATGCCCGGAGATACTTCGCCCAACCATGCATTTACATTGTCCACTAATTTATTTGAAAATGATAGTTGATGCTGTAATTTGTCATTCACCACATATTCAGAACCAAAAACATAGAGAAAATATGCAGCAAACTCACCCAAAAGCCCAATATGCTTTTTATCCGAAACAACAACGCTAGAAGCATCATACAAATCTTGTGGACCTATGCGCTCAGCTCCAATAAATTGAAACTTCTTCGTAAATTCTCTAAAATTTGAAATTATAGACCGTGCATAACCTGTTTTTGCAGTGAGTTTATCTTTATCATTTTGATAATTAAACTCCCAAGAATACTTAAATCCATCAATATTTTCAGAAAATTTTAAACCTATTTTGATATAGTCTTCATTGGCAAATTGATATAAGACATCCCTTCCTCGACCTAACTCAATCAAAGTTCCATTTAAATCAACAATATTTCGCTCTAAATTATCACTTTGCATTAATAGTAATAAAGATTGGATAAATGAACTTTTACCCATTCCATTCAAACCCATTAATAAATTTAGAGACTTTGTATCGCACGAAATCTCTTTAAAGGATTTGAAGTTTTTTATTGTAATATTTTCTATCATATAAATGAATTTATTAATGATTTTATTTTACTAAAACGCTCAATTACTTCAGGTTTACCTCCAGTACCCGAGGTGATTGATCTAATAAATTTGGTATCGGAACGCATAATTTCTGCAAATGAATTCATTAAATCTTCTTTTCTTGAAACTAAAACATTTCGCTGATTGTTATTCAATTTCGCTAAATTAACCGACCAAACTTCAAACAATGCTTTATTAATAGGCTTACGTTTCCAAGGATATAAATCCGCTTTTCTAAAAGCCCAGTTTCCGAAAATATCTTTTGATGCTATCATAGATTGAATAAAATCTTGTTTCATTTTTATTATATCGCTTTCACTCAATTTATTTATTTGAGCCATCGAATTATTCAAGAACGTGTCCAAATCTGGTGTATATGATTCTGGTTCGTTCATGTAAAAAGCAACAAATCTAGTTACAAACTCACGATCAAGCATTCTTTCAGAACAGATTTTCTTTTCTGTCACCTGTTTAAATTCTTGTAGTTCAGCTAATTCGGCTACAAATTTTGCAGGCAATCCTTGATTTAAAGCATGTCTTATTTCCTGAGGTTCTAAGACTAATCCACCAGTATTAATTCGCCTAAAAATATTGTATTTAACTTTTGGAGGTGTCCCTGGTTTTATAATATAAGCAACAATTTGAGTTTCTTCAATTTTTCTCTGTAATGATCGCGGTAATGTGTCGTAGTTTTCACCATTTAGGTCTTTCAGAAATTCTAATTCTGTCAAAATTAATGTTTTATTTATTACAAAATTACGAATAGCACTTAATCTTTGTAATCCATCAACTACAAGCCACTTGTTGTCGTCTGTGCCATCAAAATAGAACGCTGGAAGTGGAAAATTAATAAGAATAGATTCAATAAGACGACTTTGTTTACCTGCATCCCAGAGATCATCTTTTCTTTGGAAATCAGGATATAAGTCAATCTCAGGTGGAGTAGTTTCCATTCTAGTTATCAGTAGTGATAAAGTAGGTGATTTCGTATCAATATCTATTGCTGCTGGATTAAACGGATCATCCATTAAATTCTGTCCAACATCTTCTTCTTCAACTAGGATTTCTTGATATAATTCTTTATCTTCTTGTTCCATACTTATTGCTATTTACTGCAAAAATACAATTTTATTCTTCATAAATTCAAAAAACTTTCATTTACGCAAATATATTTTACAATTCTAGTTGTTTTTCATGTTGTCTATATGTTAAATGTGTGGATTAGTGAAAGAAACAATAATTCTTAGATATAATTTCAACTCAATGACTTTACTGTAAGTTTGTTGAGATGTTTTTTTTCGGCTTGCTGCCTAACGGTTGAGGCTATGTGCAGTAAGGGATTGCGGGCTACTTTCCTGTCCACCGACACGAATTTTTATGCGGTGCAGAATGCTTGAATTACCACTGAAACCCTTATTGCACATAGCCTTTGTACCGCCTGGTGTTCTGTCTTTTCAAGCGACATACCTTTAATATTTTCAGTCTGTCGTTTCATTCCGTTGTTGTCCGTTGGGCTGTGCGTTTGCAAAGTTTTATTTTTCTTTAAGAGGGGAGATTTTTTGTTTTTTTGCGGGTTGGCAAAGCAAGCTCTTTTGCAAACTTTGGTTTGCGGGTTGGCATTTAGCGGTTTGCAAATGTGCTTGCTTTACGTCCAGCATTGTTAGTTAAATTTCCCTGTAATTTGTGAAATATCAAAGTTTCCATTAATTTCCTG
>DYPF01000268.1 GCA_020720105.1 Chloroherpeton thalassium | reverse complement strand
TTTTTAGATTATTAAAATAATTTAATTATTTGGCTAAAGCCAAAAAAATTGTAGATTTGATTACCACGAACTAAAGCTCGTGGCTATCGAACCTCATTTTCAAATTTTTAAATTGAATTAGATTGCTTCGTCCCGATAAACTAGGGCAGAGCAAGCTCTGCCCCTACATTAGCTCCACGTAAAAAGTCCATCTCCAGAATGGAGAGGGATTTAGGGTGAGGAAAAAATGATTATGGATTCTTCACTTCGTTCAGAATGACAATTTTGAAATATTTTGGAATTATGAGACAGCCTCCTATGATATAACCCAATACCCAGCACCCAATACACTTATCCTACTTTTTCCCAATTATCAGACTTTTTCCAAAGTTAGTTTCTACTTTGTAAATGTCCATAAACCAAGCTTCTTTGAGTGCAAACCAAATATCAGTATTATTCAACACTTCACCATCTAAAGTATTAATCATCATATTTAGAGCTTGCATTGTGGATTCCTGCGGACCAGTTTTATCATCATTGTAGAAATAATCAAATACAGCTATCACTCCATTGAAATTCAAAGAATCATAGATTTTTTTCATTAAATCCAAATTTGTTTTAAACGAAAACTCGCTCAATACATCAGATAATATCACTAAATCATAATCTTTGCCAAAATCATCAGTGATCATATCAGCAGAAATTACTTTTATTCTTTCATTTAGTCCGGATCTATCAATAAATTTTTTTGTGATATTTGCAACACGTGGCAATTCAAGTGCATACACAGTTGCTTTGGGGTACATTTTTGCAAATTCTATTGCATACACTCCTGAACCAGCACCTAAATCAAGAATTTTGAAGGGTTTTTTAGTTGGAACTTGTTTGCAGATTAAATCAGCATATTTTTTGGATTCACGAAAACTCGACAAAATGAAAGATTCCAACCAAGAATCACTTTTTTCGGAAATATCTTGATATTGAATAGGTTTGCCAATACGGATGGTTTGAGTTAAATTGCTCCAATTATCCCAAAGTGAGGCAATGTGCATTAAATCGCCAAGATAATTCGGACTTTCGCGGCTCAAATAAATCAGTGAATCGGGCTTATTTGTGTATGTATCGCCTTTCTTGAGCAAAAAGCCCATATTTACCAAAGCATTTAGTAGCTTTTCCAATGATTTTAAATTAGCATTCACTTCTTCTGCAATTTGAGCAACTGCTTTTGTTTCAGTCCCAATTACAGTAAATACATCAAGCTCTAAACTTGAAAAGAGTATTCTACTTTTCTGAAAATTATTTGCAATTTCCCGAATATACTGGTCTCTTTTTTCGATATTGATAAAAGTTTCTTGTGTTTTCATAAAATATTAACTTTTTTACAAATCTATGAACACAAATATAAATAATTCTTCTTTATAATCAAATAAATAACAAATATTATTTTGAATTATTACAAAATTCTAATCAAAATTATACGTCTATATTCTTTTAAAATTCAAAAAATTGGAGTTATTTGATGAACGAACATCAAGCAGATTTGGTAGTTATTGGCTCTGGCCCAGGTGGGTATGTTGCAGCTATCAGAGCATCTCAATTAGGATTAAAAACAATTTGTATAGAAAAAGCAGAACTTGGTGGTATCTGTTTAAATTGGGGTTGTATCCCCACAAAAGCATTATTGAAAAGTGCTGAAATGATTCATCACATCAAAGATGCTAAAAATTACGGTTTACAAGTGAATGATTTTTCATTTGATATTAATGAAATCGTGCAAAGAAGCCGAAAAGTTGCTGACAAAATGTCGAAAGGTGTGCAATTTTTATTTAAGAAGAATAAAGTTCAAGCAGTTATTGGTTCTGGCAAGATTATCGACAAGAATACAGTTGAAGTTATTGATGCTGATGGTAAAATTACAGATAAAATCACTGCGAAAAATATTATGATTGCAACTGGTGCTCGTCCAAGAATGTTCCCAGACATCGAAGTTGACCGCAAAGTAATCATTACAAGCCGCGAAGCAATGACACTTAACTCTAAACCCGAATCTCTTATCGTTATGGGAGCAGGTGCTATTGGAGTTGAATTTGCCTATTATTATAGTTCAATTGGTACAAAAGTTACAATCATCGAGATGGTGGATAGATTATTACCAATAGAAGATGAAGAAGTTTCCAAAGAATTATTAAAGCATTATAAAAAATATGGCATAGAAGTTCTGACTTCCACTCGCGTTCTTTCTGCAAATACTGTGAATGGCAAAGCGGAAATCAAAATTCAAGCAAAAGATGGAAGTGAAAAAACATTAACTGCTGATTATGCACTAAACGCAATTGGAATTCAGGCAAATATCGAAAACATTGGTTTAGAAAATGTTGGTGTTGAATTAGAAAAGAACTTTATTAAAATCAACAAGTTTATGCAAACTAATATTCCTAATATTTATGCTATTGGTGATGTTGCAGGTGCTCCTTGGCTCGCCCACAAAGCTTCAGCAGAAGGCATTGAAGCAGCTGAGCATATTGCTGGGCATCACGTGAGTGGTATTGATTATAATAATATTCCTGGTTGTACATATTGCATTCCTCAAGTTGCAAGCGTAGGTCTAACCGAAACGAAAGCAAAAGAAATGGGCTACGAAATAAAAGTTGGCAAATTCCCATTTGCCGCAAGCGGTAAAGCAACTGCAATTGGTGATAATACTGGTTTTGTTAAGATGATATTTGATGCAAAATACGGAGAAGTACTGGGTGTACACATGATTGGACCAGATGTTACTGAATTAATCGGTGAAGCTGGATTGGCTCGTAGTGTAGGAGCAACAGGAAAGTCCATTTTTAAAACAATTCACTCCCATCCAACTTTGAACGAAGCTTTGATGGAAGCTGCAGCAAATGCTTATGGCGAATCTATAAATATATAAAAATATAAGATTTCATAAATTAAGATAAAAATAAACATTGGGTTTTCTTACGAAAACAGAAATCTATTCCAACCTTCCGAATGATTGAAAAACTCTCGGAAGGTTTTTATTTTGTGATAATGTGTTGTAAAGCAAATAGCAACCACACGTTCAACAAAAGAATATGACTTTACAGATAGAAATAAAGTTACAAGATTATTCTCCACC
>DYPF01000267.1 GCA_020720105.1 Chloroherpeton thalassium | reverse complement strand
ACGTCTCTACAAAGGAAAAATAATGTAATCTTTGATTATATATTTGGTATTACATCTTTACATTTATCGGTTTCATTTGTGTTGCATTTGTCATCCCCACAGCTTACAAATGCACTTAGGACAATAATAAAAAATAAAAAAAATCTCATGTATTTCTCCTGATTAAAAATCAATATGTTATTGTATTAATTATTTAAATGATTGTCAAATTATTTTGTATTGGTTGATATATGAAAATATAAAATTCGTCAATAACAGACAAACACACAGATTTCTGCGGAGTCCTCGCAAATCGCAGATTTGTGAGGTGCGGTTTGTCTGTACCCATATTAATATTTGGAAGTGACAGACCTATGTGTCTGTCACTGCTTGAATGTGTCTGCCCTTTTAAATGCACAAATAATATTTTACGGTGTGCAACTTGTGAAATTCGGTTTGGGAAGAGTCCATGCTGTAGCACCGGTATAAACATATCTGCATGATGCAACTTGGTCAACATCCCAACCTGATAAATCTTTGTTAAATGATATTGTATTATTAAACATATATTGCATATTCGTAACATTTGAAACATTCCAATTTGATAAATCCTGATTGAATCTAACACCTGTAAACATGGATTGCATATTTGTAACATTTGAAACATCCCAATACGGCATAGTATTTTCATAAGTAATTCCAAAATATACACTATTGATTTCAATCACATTTCTGAACATTTCACTCATATCTGTAACTTCCGATAAATCAGGTGTGTCGGTTGCAACAAAATCCACCCTATTACACCCAAAAAACATACGAGACATTGTTTTCCATTTTATTGAACCCCAATTATTAACAGTACAAGCTATTGAACTTGTATCTTTTAACATTGCAGGAAAATCACCTGTTATTGCAATTTGATAATTTCCAACAGTTTCATAATTGCATGTATAACTTGAAGTAACATTAAATGCTTCAAAAATACCGTCATTATTACAATCAATATGATAATTATAACTGTAATTATTATTAATACCAATTGTTCCCGTTAAACTTTCTCGAATAGAAATTGATACTGTAAAAGGATTATAATCACAAATAAAACCGTCTCCGTTAAAACCGTTTCGACATTCGCAATTATATGAACCCGGTGTGTTTGTGCAAATTGCTTTGGCATCACAAGTATCAATATTTAAAGCACATTCATCAATATCATTACAAATAAAACTTCCTGTTGTGTTTTCGCATTCATAACCTGCTTCGCAATTGTGAGTATTATTTTCACATTCGTTGATTTCATTGCAAACAAAACTTCCTGCTGTGTTTTCACAGTCATAACCTGCTTCGCAATTGTGAGTATTATTTTCACATTCGTTGATTTCATTACAAAGAAAACCACCTGCAGTATTTTCACAAGTAAATCCTGTTAAACAATTGTTAAAATTTAAATCACATTCATTTATATCATTACAAACAAAACCACCTGCAATGTTTTCACAAGTAAAACCTGCTTGACAATTGTCAGTATTTTCTTCACATTCATCAATTTCAACGCAAGTTAATCCTTCTGCTTTATAACCGTTATTACAAAAGCATTTTGCGGTATTGTTTATTATTGCACATTCACCAAAGTTTGAACAGCTTTGACCTTCACAAGGGTCAATCGGGTTCACACAATTATGATTTTCGTCACAAATTTGAGAACCTGAACATTCTCCGTTGTTTGAGCATCTGTTTTCTTTTGTTTCACAATTACCGTTTGTTGAATTACATTGTTCCCACTCGTCACAAGTAACCGAAGCACACAAATCAACAATGATTTCATTACAAATAAAACCACCTGCAGTATTTTCACAGGTGTAACCTGCTTGGCAATTATCAGTATTTTCAAAACATTCATCAATATCAATACAACTTAATCCATCTTCTGTGTAACCTGTGTTACAAAAGCATTTTGCAGTATTGTTTATTATTGCACAAACACCAAAGTTTGAACAGCTTTGACCTTCACAAGGGTCAATAGGATTTACACAATTATGATTTTCGTCACAAATTTGAGAACCTGAACATTCACCGTTATTTAAACATCTGCTTTCTTTTGTTTCACATTGACCGTTTATTGAATTACATTGTTCCCATTCGTCACAAGTAACCGAAGCACACAAATCAATAATGATTTCATTGCAAACAAAACCACCTGCAATGTTTTCACAAGTAAAACCTGCTTGACAATTATCAGTGTTTTCTTCACATTCATTTATATCAACACAAGTTAATCCGTCTGCTGTGTAACCGTTATTACAAAAGCATTTTGCTGTATTGTTTATTATTGCACAAACACCGAAGTTTGAACAGCTTTGACCTTCACAAGGGTCAATAGGATTTACACAATTATGATTAATATCACAAATTTGAGAACCTGAACATTCTCCGTTGTTTGAGCATCTGCTTTCTTTTGTTTCACAATTACCGTTTAATGTATTGCAACTTTGCCATTCATCACAAGTTACATCTTTACATTTATCGGTTTCATTTGTGTTGCCTTTGTCTTCCCCACAGCTTACAAATGCAGTAAGGACAATAATAAATAATAAAATAAATCTCATAATGCCTCCTGAAAATAAAGGTAAAGACGTTGCAATGCAACGTCTTTACTGATTAATAATCAATATGTTATTGTATTAATTATTTAAGTGATTGTCAAATTAAATTGATAATATATTATTATTTACGGCTCACAACTTGTGAAATTCGGTTTTGGAAGAGTCCAAAGAGGAGTATTAAAATATACTTCTAAACAAAAATTTACATTATCAACATTCCAAGATGATAAATTTTTATTAAATGATATTGCACCCGAAAACATCACACTCATATCAGTAACATTTGAAACATCCCAATTACTTAAATCACTGTTAAATGAAGTTGCATCCTTAAACATCGAACTCATATCAGTAACATTTGAAACATCCCAAGAACTTATATCACCGTTAAATGATGTTGCTCCTGAAAACATAAAACTCATATCAGTAACATTTGAAACATCCCAATTGCTTATATCACTGTTAAAAGATATTGCATCTGTAAACATCACAGACATATCTGTAACATTAGAAACATCCCAAGAACTTATATCACCGTTAAAAGATGTTGCCCCCCAAAA
>DYPF01000266.1 GCA_020720105.1 Chloroherpeton thalassium | reverse complement strand
CGTTTATTTTCCACTAAGATAATATTTCTTGCGGAACGCAAACGTGAATTTACCACAAAATTCGCAATCTTGCCAAACGGCTGTTGGCAGTTCGTTGTTTTTAGTTTAATGTTGTTTCTCTTACCGTTTTGAAAAATTCAATTTCAACTAAATCGTCGGGTAAATTTATGAAGCAATTTTCAGTTTTACGTACACCATTTTTTTTAAAATCGATTACCCAACCTGTTTTTTTCTTAAATTTATTAATGGAATAATTTACTCCATTATTTTGACCAATCCAATTATCATCGTCAACATAAATCCAATCAATTTGAAAATTCAATTTTTCAATTGCTTGCCTAAATTCGGTACAATTTTGAAATCGTGTTGCTTTGTTTTTATGAATAGATTTATTTAATAATTTTATTACTTTTTCAGGAATATTTTGTAGATATTGTCTTGGTGGAAACAAGTCTTTTTTTACTGCTTTAAGCCATTCCTCTTTACTACTGAATGTAAAAGGAAGATTGTTTGTATTATTCAATAATCTATAAAGCGTTATTCCTGTTGCATAAATGTCACTTAATTTATCCATTGGGTTTCCTTCTATAACTTCTAAAGGTTGATGTGGTCTGTAACCTAAAATATCACTTGGATCAGAGTGATAATTTATTGCTAATCCAAAATCTGAAAGTTTTGCTTCACCATTATCTCCAAACATTATATTTCCTGGTTTCACATCTCTATGTAAAACATTATTATTATGTGCTTGCTCAAGCCCTAAAAGACTTTGTTGTATTATTTTGCAACTTTCTTTAACTGAAATAAAACGTTTTTCAATATGTTTTTGAATTGAGCCTTTAGATAAATATTCCATTACAATTATCACAACAGCTTCTCCATTATACATAGTTGCTCTCACATCCTTTACATCAACAATGTGTTTATGTCTACATAAATCTAAAGTTTGTCCTTCTTTTACAGCATTTACAAAATTTTCTGGATTTGGAACTTTAATTACTTTTACTGCAATTTCTTTCTGTAAATATGGGTCATAACACAAATATACGTGTCCAAATGCACCATTACCTAAATGGTCAACAACTTGAAATTTATCTATTGTAGTTCCTATCATATTACAATAAATTAAACCAAGCGACTAAAACTGCATCTTTTGTTGCTTTGTCCCAATAAGGAGGATTAGTACCTATGATTCCATCGATATGGGCATAAACGTCTGTTTTCTTTGGTTGTCCAAATTTTGTAGCATTTATTGCAGGACTTGAATAACTATTTATTGGAATACTTTTCTTTTTTGCAAGTAAATTTAAAATCGCTTGTGGATAACAAGAATTTCTAATTTGGTCTAATTTGGTTAGAGTTAATGAAATTTTATGTGAAATTTTGTTAGGTTGATGTTTATCAATTATAAGAGATAATTGTGTTTCAAACCATTCCATTAAATCAGCTGTGTCCATATTGTTTGGATAGACAATCTTATTTTTTTCAATTATTGTTGGCGGATTAGTAATTCCATCAAGTACACAATAACGAAAGTCATTCATTGTAAAGTTAAAGCCTATAATTTTCATTTGGTTATTTTTGGTTGTTGTTTTTCTACGATTTTCGGCACAATGACTGCCAACGTTTTGCATATTTATGAAGTGGCGGCTTTTGAAAACCGATGCTTCTGATTAGAACTTAATTTTCTTTGATGCACAAAGTTTCTATTTTGCACTAAACCCGCCATTTCATAAATATGAGGTTGGTGGCAGTTTTTATACAAATGATATTTTAACAGCATTTTATTATTTTCTAATTTTTATTTAATTAGTTAAACTCTACTTTTGTTTACGGATAATTTATTCCGCGTTCTACTTTAAATGTAATAATATTTGAAATATTATTGCCAGTTGTTTCATCTATGAAATATATTTTATAATTTTCTACGTTAAAACTATTTCCGCTTAAAGCCACTGCTATTGGAAAGCTAATACTTGAGGAATTTTTAATTAGTGGATAGTTTGCAAAATAGTAATTAACAGCATTACTCCAAGGACTTAAACATCCACCACCATTATCCCAACTAATTCTTATATTTGATAAGTCATATTTTATTCTATTACTTGAATCGTTATAAGTAAAATTTAAATAGTAAAAATTATTTGGTTCACCATTACAAGATGGATTATTATTAACAATTCCTAACTTTACGACGTTACTAGCATTGAGTGAAATAGGAAATCCATATCCGACTGGATTTTGTGGTGTTCCTGTTGGATTAGGAATAGTTCCGCTTGTTGGACTTGTTGGTGCATTATGATTTATTGTAGTTTGAATTTGTTGATTGGGGGATGCATTTGCTATAATCCCAGCGGCAAAAGTAAGACCTCCTAATGCCAAAGCTGGGTTTGCAATTGCCCAACCTAATGCAGCTGGTCCAAGTACAGCAATTGTTCCGCAAACTACGGCAGCAACAGCCAATGACGAAACAAGGGTAACTGCTGTACTTCTAAAGTTAGCGTCAATTGTAAACCCTCGTGCACCGTAGGTTTTAATAGAATATGTGTCTTTCGTTTTTGCTTGAAATTGAAGTGAATCTTTATGAGTTATCCAGTCGTATTTATAAATACTATATGAAATTGTGTCATTAGTTAGATATTCGTATTTTACAATTGTATTTATTTTCTGACCATTTTTCTTGTTAAAAGTAACAATTGATGGTCTTTTGTTATTGTCTAAAATTATGTTAGTAATCGTGTCGGTGTTATTTGGAACAAATGATATAGAATTTATATCTCTTGGTTCGCTACTGTCATTAGATATCCCATAAAAGAATGCTGTAGCATTTTTGTCGCTTATTTTCACCTCTGCTAATAAACCATCAGTATTAGGATTGTTTGCGTAAAATTTTACAGTTTCATCCTTTAAATCATCAACAATGTTTTCTTCGTCTTTACTACAAGAAATAGTTAATAAAGTTGCAAAAACGATAACAAATTTTAAGATACGTTTCATTTTTTTTTAATTAAAATTCGCCTACTCTTTATTTTCGGTTTTCGGCTTCTCCGTATGGACTGGGTTTGTGGTTTGAGTTGTGGTCGTCCAAAATTGCCACCAACGTTTTGCAGCTACCCGAAGGGCGGGACTTTTAGCACAAAACTTGATTTGAAA
>DYPF01000265.1 GCA_020720105.1 Chloroherpeton thalassium | reverse complement strand
GCATTATCAACTATCGCTGAAAAAGTCGGTTGTATTTACACAGTTGAAGTGGAAGGAGATATTGCTTATACAACTATTTCTAAAAAGTAGCGGAGACTTATATTATTGATCGTATAACAGAGACTGGTGAATACAAGGAAATGAAATGCAAATTTTTTAGTCTTAATCTTTTATATGGGGCATTTTATAAATAACTCGAAAAGAACAACTTGAAACTGGAAAGCTAGGTAGGTAAATGAACTGAAAACGCTTGAAATGTTTACAGCCAGATGCAAATGCAACTGGATGCAATGAAAAACCAAAAATGAGCAGGAACCAACTCTTTTCTTCATCCACTTTTCCGTTTTCAATGAATTACCAACTTTAAACAGCATTAGCGGCGGCTTTTAATGCATGTAGCTAAATATGAGATACATCAACTTCGACAATAATTCTGTAAACACAATTTTGGTAAAGATAATTTGATGTAAATAAGAGTAAATTATACCATTAAAAGGAAAATAAGAATTTGAAACACCATTTAGTTGTTTTAAAGATTGTAAAACATGAAGAATATTAAATCCAATTCAATGAAAATTAAAAGGTAAACTAAATATTTATAACAAAAACAAAAACACCATGAAAAAATTAGTACTCTTTTCATTCTTTATTGCATTGACATGCAATTTCTTATTCGCCCAAAAATTAAAAAGGGTGAATAACAATGGCTTCGACCCCGATTATACTACTTTGAGCGCTGCCGTTGCAGCTGCCAGCAATGGCGATACCATTTATGTTGAAGGATCTGCAGTTGAATACGAAGGTTGCATCATTACCAAGCAATTAACAGTAATAGGCCCCGGTTATTTTTTAGGCGAGAACCCCAAAACCCAGGCTGTTGGTCTCCCTGCAGAATTTAAGAGTGCCATAACTTTTGCCAGTGGCTCAGCAGGGAGCACAATTATGGGATGTTATATTCCCAGTCATAATCTGGTTATAAACACAAATAATATTTCTGTTATCCGAAACAATATTTATTCAATAACAACTGAAAGCACAATTTCGAATATTAATATTTTGCAAAATTTTATTCATATAATTAGTGTTACCAATTCTCCAACAATAAATATAACCAATTCAGTTATTTCAAATAATTATTTTGGTCATTCCATCTCAATAGGCAATTCAAGTGGCGGATTAATTATTACAAATAATATATGCACTTATTGGCTAAGTTCTTATGGATCTACAATTCAAAATAATATTATTACTCAATCAAGTTATGACATATACGAAAACTCTGGCAACTCAATTTCTTATAATTTATTGGCTATAAGTGGCACCAATGCCAATAATAATCAATATGGAGTAACCATGACAACTGTATTTGTTGATTTTAATGGAAACCAGGGTTACAGCTCTGATGGAAGATGGGAACTGGCAGTAGGTTCACCTGCAATAGGAGCAGGAAGTGGCGGGGTTGATTGTGGAATTTTTGGAGGCCTTTCGCCTTATGTTCTTTCAGGTATTCCAAACCTGCCCCATATATACGAAGCCGATATACCTGCAGCTGTTAGTTCAGGAACCACTTTAGGAATAAGCATTAAAGTAAAAAGCGGGGATTAATGATACAAACACTTAATATCCAATGATTTTATATGAAATATATAGTTATGAAAAAGTCAATATGTATTTTGATTATTCTACTAATAACCTATGTCATATCGGCTCAGGACATTGGTTATGCAGAATATTTTGTTGATACAGATCCCGGACATGGAAAGGCTACAAAAATTGATATTTCAGTTTCTGCTTCAGATTTAACGCTTGATTTTGATGTAAGCACCAATTCCCTCGCAAATGGTTGGCACTTTATTGGAATAAGGGCGAAGAATAGCAATGGAAACTGGGGTTTGAACTGCAACAGGCTTATGTATATATTAAAATTACCGGCAACTAATGACAGAAAGATTAGCAAAGCAGAATATTTTATCGATACTGATCCTGGAATTGGTCAGGCAAATCCAATAACAGTTAATAACCAGGATTTTGAAGTGGTTCTTGAAGCAACAGCTAATTTAGCTTCTCTTAATTCAGGCATGCACTATATTAGCATCAGAAGTGCTGATATTAGCGGAAGGTGGGGCGTTCAGATAAACCGCTTGTTCTATTATGCCAAAATGCAATCTTCTTCATCAGTTAGCAAAGCTGAATATTTTATCGATACTGATCTTGGATTTGGAAAGGCAAAACCTTTTACAGTTGCCAATCCGGGCAATGAGTTAACATTGGATGTCACCAACGACCTTGCAGGACTGGAAACAGGAATGCACCAAATTGTTATCAGGGCTGGAGATGCTGAGGGTAGATGGGGAAGTTCGATTAATCGCACTTTCTATTTTGTAAAAATTCCGGTTTTGGCTGAGGCCAACATTACACATCTTGAATATTTTTACGATAGCGATCCGGGATTTGGAAAGGGAATTGCTATAAGTGCTTCAACACCAGGAAAAGAGGTCAGTTTTAGCTTCGATGCCAACCTGTCCGGAATAACGTCGGGCAATCACATCATTTATATCAGGGCAAAAAATGCCTTAAACCAGTGGGGGCAGGTCTATACCGAGTCTTTTTCATATAGCATCACCGGATTGGGAGATGAGAAAGTGGTTTCTTGGTTTAAAATTTATCCAAATCCTAACCAGGGTGATTTCCGGATTCAATTTCCTGAAAATCAAAATGAAAGTTCAAAAATTCAAATATTGGATATCTCCGGGAAAATGATTCTGGAAAAGTTGGTATCTGGAAAATCAGAAGAGTTTTCGATTGATGTACCTAAAGGATTGTATATCATAAATATTGAGAAAAATAATAAAATTTTTTCTCAAAAATTATGCATTGATTGGTAGCAGATTTTTAAATTGTTAAATCATCCAGATTTCGAAATCTGGATGATTTTAAAAATATGGTCTTAATAAATACAAAATATTGCTAATTAATAATTTAGCCTAAAACTTTTGTGAAAACCTAGTGACTTTGTGCCAGTTAGTGGCAATTTCTATTTTAGCCACTATGGCTCAAACACAAAGAACCACAAAGCTTTTAAAAAAATCAGAAAATTTGAACTATTAATCCGCATAATTATTTCAATTTTATTAATCTGTATTTAACAATATTTATCACCTTTTAATTTGCCTTTTCTTACTATATTTGTTTGTCAACAATCATGTTAAGGAAAGACAA
>DYPF01000264.1 GCA_020720105.1 Chloroherpeton thalassium | reverse complement strand
CAAGTTTCTCCAACTACTCTTGATATTCAATTTACATCTACACTTCCATCTGAAATAATTAATGGCGAATCCATTGAATTTGGATTTACACTCCAAAATAAAAGTGAAGGAAAACACACTGATACAATTCTAATTGTTTATGCTACTGACCAAAATTCTACCAAATTTGATACAATTAAAGTACCGATAAACTACGAAATTGTAATCCCATCGCTTGAATTTAATAAAGATAATCTTGTTACGATAGCTACTTGTTCCGATACCGCATTTTATTCACTTCAAGTAACAAATAATAATTCACTATCAGTAACTATTAATCAAAACTTTACAAATCCAAAGATCCAAATAACTGATTTATTTCCAATATTAATCGATGCAAATTCATCAAAAACTATTGAGATTAGAGCAGTATCTAACATTGATGATAATATTGATGAAATTCTTCAACTTGAAGAATGTTCTATTAACTCTGAAATAACATTTAATTTGAAGAAATCTAATATCAATGTTGCTGTTGAAAATAACGAGATTGATTTAGGAACTATTCCTTTATGCAACATTGCAAACACGAACTTTTCAATAAATAAACTTAATGTTTCGGGCGGAAGCGTTAAAGTGAAATCAATTCAATCCGAAGATTTCATACTTGATATTGTAGAAGGCGAATCTATAAGTAGCAATAAAGAAGTGAAAGTATTTTATATTGGAAATAAAGAAGGAAATATTGAAGAAGAAATCACGATTATTTTTGAACCTTGCGACTATGAAGTTAAATTCACAGTAAAAGCAAATGCAATTCCACCTTCATTCAATTTATCAAAATCCGAAATAATTAGAACAGATGCACAAAAAGATTTAGAATTAAATGAGACAATCACAATCACGAACAATAGTCCTTTTCAAGTAAAATATAGCATTTACAACACTTTGCCAATTATTTCTTTCCAGATTAGTTCATTTTCTCTTAATCCTAACTTATCAGATGATTTTAATATCATAATTAAGCCAGATAATGAAGATACAGAGTATTATGATACGCTGACTATTGTTTCTGAACCTTGTGCTGATACTATTGCAAGAATACCAGTTTATATCAAAACATCTAATAATTATGCAAGTGGAATTATTAAAATAGATTTTCCACAGACTATAAGTGGAGATGTAGGCGAAACAATTATAATTCCCGTAAAACATACAGCAAATTTTGACATTTCAAAGGCTGATATTTCAAAATTAACATATTATTTCTCGTACAATGGCAAGCAGATTTATCCCGAGGATGCCAATTTAGATCCAATTTCAAGTTTTGCTTATACAATGATTTTTACCGAAGAAAGTATAAATAGTGCAACATTGCAAGCATTATTTACTAATCAACCACCTAATCAACAAGCGATTGATTTCAATTTATCATTTCTTATGCTACAAACAAATGAAATTGTTAATAAACTGAAACTCGACTCAGTTAAAGTAGAATCGAAAGGCAAAATTTCAGTGGAAACAGATTCGACTATTATTAATACAAATGTTGATTGCGACTTAACAAATCGTAATATATTTATTGATAATAGTTCATTCTCACCAATTGTTGAATTTAAAGAAAACCAAATTATTATTGAATTCAATACTGCGATTGATGGTGATGTGGCGATAAATTTATATAGCAATTCAGGGGAATTAGTACAGAATAATAATTTTGGTTCAGTTAATTATGGCACTTACCAAACACAACTTGATGTATCAAAATTGATTAGTGGAGTATATTTTATCGAAGTAAAAACTCCGATGGGAACATTTACTAAGAAGATAATTATTGTAAGATAAAGAATTTTAATATTAAATTTATTAATAATTTATTAATTATTTTGTTTTCCATAATTGCCACCAAGCAACCGAAGGGTCTTGGTGATGTGTTCCAAATGATAACCAAAGAAATAGCAAATCGCGATGCAGTTGCAATTCCACCTAAGCCCAGAACCGATTATTGTAATATTTTTTGCTATATTTTGTTTGATTTTTAGTTAAGACGTATAAAATTGAATTTATTTATATGGTTATTTGAATGATATTTCTTAGTTTTGCATTAGAAATTTTAACAATTCATTAAAAAAGGAATTATTATGAAAAGATTTACTTCCATTATCCTTGCAGTTGCTTTTATTTTAGCAATTTTTGTTTCCACACCACAAGTTTCTACAGCAGCAAAATATAACCAAAATGTTGCAGCAAATCCATTAGGTCTAATTTTTGGAGTTTTGAACGTTTCTTACGAACAACAAATCCAACCCAAAAATTCTTTCACAGTTTCCGGTTCTTATTACTCATTTGGCGATTGGGTAGCTGGAACAATTGGTGGTTCTTATCGCTTCTATATGATGCAAGAAGACAAAAGAGCTATCGAAGGATTTAGCTTTGGTCCATTAGCCCAAATTGCATTTTGGTCTTGGAATGGTTCAGAATATAGTTCTTACGAAGGTGGAACAGTATTTTATATTGGTGCAGAAGCTGCTTACAAATGGGTATTCTCTAAGAATTTCTCAGTTGAACCAATATTCTCATTATTCTTCCCATTAAATCAAGTTTCAGGTTTAGGTGGATTTCAATCTTATGGATTAGGTGTGAATTTAGGTTACGCTTGGTAAAACCAATATTGCTTTAAAATCAATTAACCTTCCAAAGGGTACTCTCATCTCTCAACCCAACACTTAAGCGTAAGTGTTGGGTTATTTTTTTATATATTAATCCATTCATAATATTACATCTAAACATTCCCACTCTGTGAGGGGATCAGGTGGAGGTTCTATTAATAATTATGGTACATCTATATATACAGCTTCTGAGAAAGCACTTTCTTGTATTGCTTTCATTTTATAATAATATCTTTTGCCTGATTGTACTGATTGTGTAAATGGTGATGTTGGTATTGTAACTCCTTGGAAAGAATATCCTCCTGCTGGTGCACCAATAATAACTACACTTCTATATGGCCAATATCCTGTTGCAGTTGGTACTATATCCCAAGTAAATTGTCTTTCAGCTAATGTATAAATAAAATTAGCTGGTGGTGTTAATATTGTAGGTGATGATGAACCTTTCGCTAATATAACGTAACCTTCTGATGCTCTTACGTAACCTTCCGCTAATATTACGTAATAAAATATAGACTCATCTGAAGGAGTTTTTTATGTATCTATAATAAACAGATGTCCGACACTTACAAAGTGTAGGACATCTAAA
>DYPF01000263.1 GCA_020720105.1 Chloroherpeton thalassium | reverse complement strand
GCCACACTTTAGAAGTGTGGCACATCTAAAACTTGGCAATATCCTTAGTCTTGCAATATTTTTAATGGTGCTGATAAAAAATTCCCACTCACCGATCTGATCCTGACAGGTCGGGACAGGTGGTGCAAGGGGGGGTTATAATAAAAAAGACAAAAATTAATAAATCCCTTGCAAACGGAAATATATAATTCAGGTCTGTGAACAGATTTCCACTTGCAAGACATTGAATTATTACTTTTTGTATGTTTTAGCTAATTTTGAATTATTTAAATCCTTTTAAATTGCAATTTATGAGACTAAAATAAACTATTTAAACTTTTGATGGAAAATGAGATTTTATTCTATCATAAACTTCATCTAATGAGCCAATACCATCAATGTGAGCCACCAAAGATTGCGAACTATAATATTCTACTAATGGCTTTGTTTGATTATGATAAACTTCTAATCTATGCCGAACAGTTTCTTCTTTGTCGTCATCTCGTTGGTAAATATCGCAAATACCCTTATCGCATTCCTTTGGGTCGGGGGGTGGATTAAATACAACGTGAAAAACACGATTACAAGTCTTGCAAATACGTCTACCAGATATTCTTGTAATAATTTCTTCATCAGAAACATCCAAGAGCAATACTAAGTCAATTTTTGTATTGAATTTTTGTAATAATTCGTCAAATGCTTGAGCTTGTGGAATTGTTCTGGGAAATCCATCTAAGAGAAAGCCATTAGAATATAATGGAGAATTTAATTCTTCTTTAATCATATCGATAATTAAATTGTCTGGTACTAATCGTCCAGATGTCATATATTCTTTAGCAACTTTACCTAATTCACTTCCTATCTTGACGTTATGCCTTAAAATATCGCCTGTAGATAGTTGTTTAATATTATTTTCGGCACAAATTCTTTCGGCTTGTGTGCCTTTTCCAGCTCCTGGAGGACCTATAAAAACAAATTTCATATTAACACAAAATTAAAAAATGTAATTTAATAAAAAAAACCGAAAAATGTTTCTTGTATATTCTTTTTTTTCAATATTCTTGTAATATCGGTATTTATTTTGTGGATTTATATTCTTTTTTCCTTTGTTAATATCAAAATTCAATTAACTTCAAATTTATATATTGTTGTTTTGGAACAACTACGTTAGATTATTCATAATTTTGTATTCAATTCAAAATACATTTTTATGAAACTATTTAATTTTAAAATTGACCCATTAACAAATGAAGAATACGTTGAAGTATACTCTAAGGGTCCTCAATTAATGAATCATTCCCTGCTTAATAAAGGTGCTGCTTTCACTCAACAAGAACGTATCGATCTTGGTTTAGATGGTCTTATACGTGACAAAGTCTTGGTAATTGATGAACAAGTAGAAAGAACTTACGATATGTTCAAGAATAAACAAGGCGATTTAGAAAAATATATCTTTTTACAAGGAGTTTTGAACCGTAATGAAACTATGTTTTATAATGTAATGTTCAAATATCTCAAGGAAACTCTGCCAATAGTTTACACCCCAACCGTAGGTAAAGCTTGTCAATTAATGAGTCATATATTAAGAAAGTTTCGCGGTATTTATATAACTGAAGATAATATTGACAGAATTGATAATATCTTTAGTCACGTCGAGCTACCCGAAGTGTTTTTGATTGTTGTAACTGATGGGGAACGGATTCTTGGTCTTGGCGATTTAGGTTCAGATGGAATGGGTATTCCTGTTGGTAAAATTAATTTATATGTAGCTGCTGGAGGATTGCATCCTGCTGGTTGTTTGCCAATTACATTAGATATAGGCACAAAAAATCAGTCGTTAATTGACGATTCTCTCTATTTAGGAGTTAAAAAGAAGCGATTAGATGGCAAAGAGTATGATGAATTTATCGAGAAATTTGTAATGGCGGTTAAGCGACATTTTCCAAATGCACTTTTGCAATGGGAAGATTTTAGCAAGCAAAAAGCATTTATGCTATTAGATAGATATCAAGATAGAATTTTATCATTCAATGATGATATCCAAGGTACGGGAGCTGTGATTTTGGCTGCTATGTACTCTGCTCTAAAAATAAAGAAAACTAAATTTGCTGATGAACGGTTTGTTGTGGTAGGACTTGGACAGGCAGGCTCGGGAGCGTGCTTTAATATCACAAACGCAATGCGTGAAGAAGGAATGACTGAAGATGAAATCCGTCAGCACTTATTTGCAATCGATATGCAAGGTTTAGTAACTGAAGATTATGAAAATTTAGAACCTCAAATGAAGCAATTTGCCCAAAAACGTGAGGATATTGCTAATTGGGATGTGAAGGATTCTCATAATATTACACTAAAGGAAGTGGTGAAGAACTCGAAAGCCACGATTTTGATTGGTGCAACTGCTCAACCAAATTTATTTGATAATGAAATCTTAGAAATGGTTGCAAGTCATACCGAGCGTCCAGTTATTCTTGCATTATCCAATCCAACCTCACAATCAGAATGCACTCCACAAGCAGTTTATGATGCAACCAAAGGCAAAGGTCTTTTCGCTTCGGGCTCACCTTACGAACCAATTAATGGAGAATATGGCGAGATGCTTACTGCACAATGCAATAATATGTACATATTCCCAGGTATAGGCTTAGGAGCACTTGTGAGCAAAACTCCAAGAATAACCTACAAAATGATGCTGGCTGCAAGCAAGAGACTTTCGGCATTAATGTATGATGAGGAATTAGAAAAAGGTTTGCTATTACCTGCAATGGAGGATATACGCGATATATCAGCTCATATAGCAGTAGCAGTAGCAAAAGAAGCTCGCGACAGCAAATTAGGACGAATTATGGATGATGAACAAATAGAGAAAACTATCCGTAAAGCTCAATGGGACGGCAAATATCGCCAATATAGATATTGTTCAATTAAATAATTTTCATTTTACGTCATTGCAAGCTCCGATTTATCTGGACTAAGCAATATAAATCCCCCTACCCCCTTTAAAAAAGGGGAAATCCCCCTGCCCCCTTTAAAAAAGGGGGTTTTGTCGCAAGTCCACCTTTCTCAAAGGGGGATTTAGGGGGTTTTGCTGAAAGTCCACCTTTCTCAAAGGGGGGGGTTAGGGGGTTTTGTCGAAAGTCCACCTTTCTCAAAGGGGGATTAAGGGGTTTTTGTTGCAAGTCCGCTTTTCTCAAAGGGAGATTTAAGGGGTTTTGTTGCAAGTCCACCTTTCTCAAAGGGGGATTAAGGGGGTTTTGTTGC
>DYPF01000262.1 GCA_020720105.1 Chloroherpeton thalassium | reverse complement strand
GAGGCAGGAGGTTTCATGGTACAATTACTCCATCTTAATTATTTCAAAGAAAAATTGTGTGACTTGTTCATCGGGTACTATATGTTAGACATGCATATCAGGATATGTGCTGACGGTGAGCAGTGGAGGGTGTGTAAAAACGGTATTTAATCTTTATGAAGAATTTACAAATTTTATAGTGCTATGATGACGACAATTAGAGTTATTTAAATTTTGCTGGAAATCGATGTGTGATCTCGTGTGGATCGGATGAATATGTTCCATTGTGGCCAAAAACCTGTGTCAAATGCTCAACAGCAATTGCTAATTGCTAATCCTGCACAGTCAGCAGTGTGTGCACTTCGTGTTCTACTAACTTATATCTGAAGAAAAATCAAAGTGGCTGTGTAGCTGACTGCTATACTTTGGATGCATAGAGATACGGCAATGCAACGTCCTTTCGTTGTATTGATGTCTGCCCTGAAGGAAATTATGTGGATACTGATTACCTTTGTAAAGCTTGTAGCGGATAGATCGCAAATTGCAATTTGTGCAATTATGTAAGTTACTAATAGTAAATTAATTTGAAAGAATGGAACAACAGTAGTTTGCACCAAATGCAGTTTAGGTAACTATCTTGGATTTAATTCATTAACTTGCACATCTTCTTGTCCAATATCCAGTTATATTAATTATACGACTCTCTCTTGCAATCCATGCTCTTCTGTCCTCTAATACTCTCTTATATGCGCATATAGTGATGATAGCAATACGACTCTCATAAACGTTAGATGTGCTGATGGTGCTTATCTTTATTAAAATAAAACCTGTTTGCTCAATTGCCCTTTGCGTTACTTGTTAAATTTTTTATGTATTTATTTAGCTTTTGTACAAATTTCTAAATAAATCAACTCTAACATAACTGGGTTCTGTGCTTTAGACTGTTTAATAGGATATGCGCCACTCCTGCCAACTTAACAATGTGATCTTTGTGACCTTACATGCTTTACTTGCAAATCTGCTAAGAATTCCTCATCATGTCTCGAATGCAAACTTGATTATTTTTGAAATGATAACAACACTTATTGCATTAGATGTGCATATGGGTTAACATATAATCCTTCACAAAATTCCTGTGTCAAAAATTGTTCCACTGGGTATTACATAAATAAAGCTGAAAGAGTGTGTACATAATGTTTTAGTACTTGCGTAGATTGCATGGGACCATTGAAGCATCATTGCACTGTCTGCCCGTCTGGAATGTAGCTGTTAGATGGGCAATGCATCTCAAAAGATGTTGTACGAAATTGTGCAGAGAATCAATATCTGTATTATATAAGTATAATGGAAGAGTTTTATTATTTTTTTAGCTCGAGAAATTATTTTATGCCTCCTTGACTGCCCTTAAGGAACCTATAAGCATTAAAAGGATCAAATCTGCTCTGACTGTCATGAATCGTTTATATATCTAATTATTCACTTCTACTTAGCTGTGCTACATGCAACTCACCAGGCCCCCGAGGATGTACAATCTGCAAAACTTCTTATTATTACCACCCCACCAGTAACATTTAACGATGTTCTACATCATGTCCTGCAGCCTCCTATGCCGATGATTAAAATAAAGTTTGCTATCCTTGCAAAGAAAACTGTTAAACTTGCTACAATAGTTCAAATTGCTTTGAATGCAATGATGGATTTTATTTACTTGGCAATTAATGTTATATTAATTGTCCGAATGGGTATTATAATAATAAATAGCTATAAGTTTGTACTATTTGCCATGTTAATTGCTAAAATTGCGTTGATTAAACCGAAAGAAGCTGCATCTCCTGTTATTCGGCAAAAGGAATGATATTAGTTCATGAATATTAACAGAATTATGGTTATTGCAAAGGTATGTATATTTATATAATTTCATTAATCTCAAGTCTATGACCAATAAATAGAAAATTTCAAAAACGCTATCAAACAGTAAGGCAATTAATTTTAAACGATAGTCCAAATCAGTGAAAGCATCTCCGTCCTCTCAGATGTGCAATCAAATATTGAAAAAGAGGATGAAAGAGCAATTTCACGTATTCTCGGATCCTATTATAGTACTGCTTTGCAGAATGAATGTTTGAATATTAAAAACGATAGTGAACTATTTCATTGCACTTATGCAGCCAAAATGATTATAAATTAAAAGCAATCTGCCACTAAAACAATATTAGACAATGTAATTTCAGTTATATCTTCTATAGGGGCAAATAATAAAAGCAAAATAAATAATTAGATTTTGAATTTGACGATTTAAGCAGCAAGTTAGATTATATAGAGAAATGATGAAGTTCAGTTTGGATCAGGCAATCAAATTACTGGAACTACGAGATAATTCAGTACTAAAATATACCAAGCGCTTAATGCTTTCATGGACAAAGTCGAAGCTGACATGCTAATTGCTTAAAATTCCTATTTGCATACAACTTATATTTATGAAACCAATAGTATCGACTATCTGCTCATGAAAGGTAAAATATCAGACCCTTACTTTGATTTATCTTTTGCTTTCACTAATCATTATAAAGAGAGGAGTTATTTTAACTAGAATCATATGAGACAATTAGAGAATAGTACTTGCGCTTATTTAGTCTATCCAAATGGAATGTCTTAATATTTCCCTAATTCAGCTAAATAGCAACTTGACTAGTCAACCAATTATATTTTCAAAATTGTAGCCTATTACTTTAATATTTTTGATGATTTCGCTCCTGAGAATAAATCAAATATTCGCTCTGCAGTGGTTTAATATGAGTTTTATGCCGAAAATTCTAAAACGAATTTAGAATTCAATGAAACCTAATTAAAAGAAGATTTCCAAATTACCATCCCACTTATCCAGGAAAAGTGTTATGGAGATGATTATGCATTAGAATGCAGAATCTGGGATAATTCCGTTAAAAAATGGACGAATAACAACATAAAATTAATATCTATTGATGAGCAAAATGGAGTAGTCACCTGTGGAACAAAGCGACTTGGGTATTTTGCAGTTGAAGAAGTCTAAATATTAGAAGTTAAGTAATTTATTCTTAAATTATTTTGAAGGGTAAAACTTTTATTTAAAATTATGGATTCTATGCCGTGTTTGGTATTTTATTGCTATCAATAGCTTTAGTTACAATAAGTACCATTAACGATTTTATATTTATTTATTAGAATACATCTTTTCTTCTGCAAATCAATCCTTAATTAAAAATGAAACCACTGAAATATCAATTAAAGAATTAGTATTGA
>DYPF01000261.1 GCA_020720105.1 Chloroherpeton thalassium | reverse complement strand
CCTGTTAAAATTTATTTAAAACAATTTTTTTTAGATCTCTCCATAAATATATTTTTGCATTTTTCAAAATTACAAATTAATGATTTTTTCCGTATACAAATTCAAACATCGCATCAAAATTCATCTTTAATTCTTCTTCAAATTCAAGCAATTCGTTTTTAGACCAAGTCATCTCTGCAATCCATTCTAATTCACTTTTTGTTAATCGAGTAAAAAACAATCGTGCTGTAAAACTATCTTGTTCGGGATGTAACTTAGAAATAATCCAAGCATAAAATTTCATTTGCAATGAATAATACTCAATTTTCTCGGCATATTGTTCGCCATCTTTTATGTAATTATTCTTCCAATCCCAAATTTCATATTTGCCATTCTCGTCTTTGTAAAGCAAATCTAAATGCACGTCAAAGAAATGATTCTCCCAAAAATAATAAAGCGGATATTCAAATTGAGAGGAAAGAACATATTTCAACCTTTTTTGGATAAAATCATTCGCAAAAATATCTGCAATTTCTCGTGATATATCTTCAATATAATTTTTGGGTTCTTCATCAGTAATCTGGTAATATTGCCTTGCTACTTCTGCTTTTAACAATTCAAATTGAACTTGTTCATTAATTATCCATTCATTACATACAGCAATTGTATTATGTAATATTGTTCCTCGTTGTGCTCCAGTTATTCCTGTGCTCTTTGCATATTTTGGATTGTCAATTTCGCGCAAACCAAGCACATATTTATTCATATACTCATCGGGATCGTGCAAAAATACTTGAAGTTTGGTTGCTGATATTTTGCCTTCGGGCAATTCGTATTCAACTTGTTCGAGCATTAGTCTGGGTTCAAATCTGTTTTTAATCACTTTATATTTATTCGGTTCTGTATTTACAAAATCATATATCAATTCGGCATCATAAACTATTTCAAATTCCTTGATTATATTATTATCTATACTTCGAATCATATCCACAAAGGTTACAGATAGATTTTCGTTAATATCATTTGGATTATTTTCGATCGATTCATTTTCGTTCGCATCATCTTTTATCACATTATTCCATACATCTTTGCCTTGTTCCCTTAGTTTTTGCAGCAAATATGGAAAATAATATCCACCAAAACCATAATCTGTATATTTATCCATATACTTGCCATTTTTGACTACGAGAGTGCTCGAAATAATCAATAAATCTTTTGCGCGTGTGGCAGCTACGTAAAATAACCGCTTTTTTTCTTCTTCTTCTACTTGTTTGAAATATCTTTTTGCAATTGGTTCTAATGGAGATGCTACCTTTTGTTTAGCATTCTCGCCCAAAATACTAAACGAAAGCTTGAAGTAATTATCTTTGAATGCAAAATATTCTACACCTGATTTTTCAGTATGATTTGCATTATATATTACTACTACAGGAAATTCCAAACCTTTGGCTTTATGTATTGTCATTATAGGGATTGCTTCGGTCTCGTCAAAATCTGAATCAACTTCCACATCCTCATCAGCTTGTATTTCGATTAGTTCTCCCATTATTTCATCAAAAGTGATAATTCCTGTACGGACAATTTTGCCAATTAATACCTGTAATTTCTTGATATTTCTTTTAAAGAAATTTTGATATGGTGAACCTAAAAATTTATTTTCATATTCAGTAGATTCTAAAAGGTATACTAATAAATCATAAGTGTTTAAAAAATGTGCTTTTTTTCTTGCATTTTGTATAGTTTCGATCGCATTGGTTATGGATTCTGGCAAGTCAATATTTTGCTTTTGATACTCTAATAATTTATCCCAGAGTGTTAGTTCGATATTATTATCATCACTATTTTTATTTATTGAGATGTTATATGATGAATTTCTATTTATTGAAGTAATCTCATAAATCTGCTGGTCGGTTAAACCAAAAAAGTAGGATTTTAGAGTCGCTGCCAAATGAAAATCATCATTAACATCGTTCAAGAAAGATAAAAATGAAACAATATCCATTACTTCTTGATTCTCCAAAAACCCCAAACCAGCCGAAATGATAAAGGGTATTTGATTTTCACTAAAAGCACGCATTAAATGGGAGTATTGTGCATTTTTACGAATCAATATTGCCACATCTGAGTATCTAAGCGGTCGCTCTTCGCCTAAGTGTCCATCAAATATCTTAAATTCATTATTAATCAAAGTTTTGATATAATCGCTTATTGATTTGGCTTCGCCATAACTTTCGTTAAGTTCATCGTCTTCTGTTTCTGTATTCCTAACTTCTCGATTTATAAGGAACTTAATTCCACCATACTTTTTGATATTTTCCTCGTTCGAAAGAATTTTCATAGGCAATTGACTCAAAAATGGATTATTTCTTGCAAATAGTAATTCATCATATTCAATAGCATATTCAAATTTTGATGAATTCATCACATCTTTGAAAATTGTATTAATAAATGACGTATTTACTAAATTTAAGCGATAACTCGACGATAAATTGATTGTTCCATCTTTTTGTTCCTTTGTTAGGTTTACTTGCTTTTGCGATCCATCGATAAAAGTTAATGTATTTTCGGTTTCAACTTTACAATCTTCAATATTTTTTTGTGCAAGCAATCCTTTTGCGTTTTTCATTACCCGCACATCAGCCTCGCGAAATCCATAAATGCTTTGCTTGGGATCTCCAACAAGAAACAAGAATTTATCAAATTTGTTAGTTGTGGGATTTTTATAAAATGCAAGTGTTTTGAAAATCTCAAATTGTTTGTCGTCTGTATCTTGAAATTCATCAATCAGGAAATAATCAAAATTTTTAGATATTTTCTTAGCTAATTCTTCATCTTGGAGTAATTCTAAGGTTTTATAAATCATATCATTATAAGTGATAAATGAATTTCGCTGCTTAAATTCCTCCAATTCTGAGTACAAATCATTAGCTATGTTTAGAATTTTAGTAATAACTTCGATATAATTCTGAACATAATCCATTTTATCATAATATTCAATTGTACTTTTAATTAAATCCCGTATTTCTTTTCCAAAAACACTTAGCAAAAAATTGTTTCTTCCAATTTTGATTTTGGATAAATAATCCCAAGCAAAAATCATTAGTTTGTAAAATTCGGGTTGATAGAGTTTTTGTTCCAAATCGTCCAAAACCACAATTAGATGTGTATAGTCCGGCTTGCTATGGTCTATTATTTCAACATTTTCTCTCAATTTAGTGAAATATTCAAAGTAAAGTTCCCTAAATTCATCATCAATGAATTTTTCGATATCGCTTTCTATTTTATCGTAGGAAGA
>DYPF01000260.1 GCA_020720105.1 Chloroherpeton thalassium | reverse complement strand
AAAAATTTGAGTTAATTATTTTTACAAAATTGGATAGATTAAAAGCCAAATTCGAGTAAAGTTTGATAAATATCCTGTCGATAAATATTATTGCACTCTCCGTACCAAGAATTATTTGGAACAAAAGTAAGAGTTCCAAAAGTAGAGCTATTGGAATAATTAAATTGCGATGTAGCAATAATTGTTGCTTCTTCCGGACGAAATTCATTGTCAATATCTTGCACTTCTATTGTGCATGCCATTTCGTAAGGCTCTTGGTTCATATCTGTTATGTCAATCGAAAGTAAACTAAATGGGATTTTAACCTTCACAATGTAACCATAATCAGTTAAATTGGCACTTGCTTTGATTTGATTTGTAGAAATCTGTTGTAATGATGTTAAATAATCGTTCGAAAAAGATTGTACTTGAGGGGGAAAATCCAAAAAATCACCTGGGAAAACTTTAAAATTAAACAAAGCATTGCTCATCGAATCACTAATAAATAATTTGGACTTTTCAATATTCCAAAATTTCACTTTAGCCACATTAGACAAATCGAACCAAATATTTATGCACTCACCAGTGCAAGTATCGCATTTTTTCTGAACAATAAAATCGTCAATCACATTAATTTGAAAATATAGAAAATCGTCATCATAAGCTGAGGAAACCTCGGCACTACAATCAGTTGGACCATTCCAAAAATACGCACCTTTATTCACAAAATCAACTTCTTGCAACCTAACGATATTATTAAATCCATGAAATAACAATCTACCACGAGAATAACTTGGTATATTAAAATATTTGGAATTATGTAAAATATTATTTTTATTGTTTAATATTTTAACGGATTTCCATAAATTGTAATAATCAACTTTGGTATCAACTGTAAAATCTTCTATTTTCTGAGATGCATACTCCTCTTTGAAAAGTAAAGCTCCATTCATAAGCTTATACCCTAAAATTTTCCAATTATCAGCTTTAATTTTTTGAGATACATAGCAAGTGCCATCTTTGATATTTGTGCCTATTTCGAGTGGCAAATCAATGAATTTGAACGAGAACTCACCTACTTTAACAAAATACCCGTCAACATCGGCAAACATTCGTAAATAAACTATCTGCTGACGGTCTCCTCCAATTTTGTATGTAATTGCCAAATCACTATGTCCATCTTCGGAAAAATCTCCAACATCCCAGCTCCAAATAGTGATTTTTTCGGTATTAGAGAAACTTGAATGAATATCTTCTATCATTTCTGGATTGAAAAAATCATTAATTCTTCGAATAAATTCCGAGTATGTAATTCCAGATTGGGCATATAAATTATTTGAACTTAAAGAACTTATTAATAAAATTTGGAATATATATATTAAAAATATTGATTTTCTTTTCATATCATTTTTATAAATATTAACTTGATATTTTAGAGTAATTCTCTTATTTGTTGTTTAATTTCATCATAATTATCATCCATTCTTGCTCCTAATTTGGAAACAATTTTAGCAGAGCAAAGAGACGCCAAATGTCCCGCAAAGTGAATGTCATTTTCAACAATCATTCCATATAAAAAAGCACCAGCAAACATATCGCCCGCACCTGTGGAATCGAGTGGAGTGGCAGGATAGGCAGGAATATCAAAAATTTCGTTACCCATTTTGATACTTGAACCTTTTTCACCATTAGTGATTACTGCATTTTCTATACTATCGAATATTTTCTTTTTTGCGTTTTCAAAACTATTTTCACCTGTAAACGACATTGCTTCGTTTGCATTGCAAAAAACTAAATCTGCTTGCTGATAAGCTTTTTCAACATTTTCGCGGAAATTTTCTGTAATGAATACATCAGAAAAAGTAAAAGCAATTTTGGTATTATGCTTTTTTGAGTAATCAATTGCCTTATAAACTGCATCTGTACTTGATTGTTGCGAAAATTTATAACCTTCGATATACACCCATTCAGAACGAGCAATAATATCCTCATCCACATTTTTGGTTGAGAATTGAGCAGTTGCACCCAAATAAGTGAGCATTGTTCTCTCGGAATCGGGAGCAATAAATATATAGCAAGTGCCAGTGGGATTATTTTCAATTATATCTGCCGAAAGCTCGATATTCAGTTCACGAAATTCACTTGCATAAAAATGACCAAAATCGTCATTACCCAAAACAGTTGAATATGCTGCTTTGCCACCCAATTGAGCAAAAGCAATTACAGAATTGGCTGCAGAACCGCCACTGCAAATTGTGTAGTTATGTTCGTTGAAAAACTCATTAATTCTATTGCGTTCATTATCGTCAATCAATCGCATTTCACCCTTCATCATACCAAATTCAGCCATTGTTTCGGTAGGAATCATATATTGCAAATCCACCAAGCCATTGCCCATTCCACATAATTGAATATCTTTCATAGTTTTGTATTCCTTAAAAAATGTAAATTAAGAAAAATTGACTAATAAAAATAATGGCTTATTATAAACCTTGATATTTGTAATGGCAAATTACTCAGACTTTTTATTTATTTCAGATTCAATCAAATCTATCAACTCTTTTACTGGCTCGAAATAGGGCAAAACTTTATTTGCGTCAAAATCAAATAAATCATCATAATCTCCTTTTTGTCGCCAAGTAAATAATTGTGAATACAACTTTCCAAATCTTTTTGGAAATATATTTGTGATTATGAAGTTTTCTGAAAAATTGGATTTTACGCCGTTATGTGTAGTTGGGTTAATATCATTTTGTAAGAGCAGTGCAATAATAGCATAATAAGCTGAATAATAGAGTCTGTTGATTGCAGAATGCCACTTTTTATTATCCGCAAGAATAACTGCAGACTCGTAAGTATCCTTAGCTTTGTCTAATCTATATTTAATTATATCGCTTTTGTCACCAGTCATATTAATCGCAAACCCTCTTGTTTAATTACTTCAAAGAGTAGAGTAGATTTATATTTTTCATTCCATTCTTTGATTGTGTATATTAAAGGAGAAATTACCTGACCAGATTCAAGTTCTATTTCATAGAACTCATCCATTAAAAAAGTCTCAAAATCAAAAGTAAGCTGTTCCTTGTTCAACAAAACCAGCAGATCCCAGTCTGAAAGTTTGTTGCTCTTTTTGGTTGCTCTTGACCCAAATAAGTACATTTCTGAATCAGGAACAATTTTTTGAACTACCTCTGTAAGTCTTTTTAGGAACTTATTTCTATGCACTTTCATTTTTTCTATTTTTCTATATTATTATGTTCAAAAATACAAATTTATTGAGAATTATTATTTCTTTTCTGGAATAAACCAAGCAAACCAGAGCACCC
>DYPF01000033.1 GCA_020720105.1 Chloroherpeton thalassium | reverse complement strand
ATATGGGATTTGTAAAGCCTATGTTATTAGTAGATATTAATTCTGGTACTAAAAATGAAGACCAAGCAAAAAATAATAATTTATATATTAGCAGTTTTTCGGGAAAACATGTTTTCTTGGGTGATGCTGATTATTATGTTAATATGGCTACTGGCACTCAAGGATTGGGTGTAAATGATTTTGGAGCTAAATTTATTTTTAACGAAAAAGGTCCTCTTAGCTTTTATGTTGCTGGTCATTATTTCTTAACTAATGTTCCTGGCGTTGATGCTGACGGCAACGAGACAAGTGATTTAGGAACTGAAATTGACTTAAATTTGAAATATACTTATAGCAAGAAAATGTTCTTCGATTGGGGCGTAGCTGCATTTATGCCTGGTGAAATCACTAAGCAAGTTTACAAAACAACAAGTGGTGATTTAAGAGAAGATATGGGCTTATATTCATATTTCAGAATAATGTTTAATTTCTAATTACTAAAAGCAATTTTAATTTAAAGGCAGGCTTGAAAAACAAGTCTGTCTTTTTTTATAAGCTAAATTAATAATAATTTTACGTTAATTCTATAACTCCTTCAGAACTTTCTTTTTCCCTATTAAAACTACATAAAATGTGTGGTTGACTCATAAGTCAGTTTTGGTGTCATTCCCATCCTCACGAAAGTGGGGAAAGTGGGAATCCAAAAATCCTTACTATTAGTGGATTCCAGTTTGCACGGGAATGACAATTTTGAAATATTTTGGACTTATGAGACAGCCTCATTTTATTGTAAAAATTATAAAAATAATGCTTTAGGGAAAAGACATATCTGAATACTTGCTATTTTTTTTCAGCAAGCATCTTATTTGTATGGAATTTATGAATTATTATGTTAAGTGCGGTGGCTGCCTCGTTAGGTTTCGAACCTAAACTCTTCTGATCCAGAATCAGATGTGTTGCCAATTACACCACGAGGCAGTTTTGGTGGTTCTGCAATTGTTTGCAATACAAAATTACGAATATTTCGTTATATCTTGTTCTTTGTTTGTTAAAAAAACTTTACATTTTCATCATTATATCAATTACTATTCTTGTATTCGGTACTATAATAGGTTTTTCGTTGGATTTTTTCTTGTTTTTTGTATTTACGATCTTTTCAGCTTTTGTGGGTTGGTCAAATTCAATTTTAAATAATTTTGGTGGCAATCCCGCTTTCGTCAATTCTACCTGTAAATTACGTGTTCTTGCCTGAAGAAATTCATCTGCTAAGTCGCTTGCCTTGATTTTAATTGTTGTTGTCTTTTTCTTTTTATTTACAATTTCAATTTTCTTAATAGATTTATCTTTAAACACAACTTCATTTCTGGGAATGTATATCTTAAATTGCAAATTTTTATTTAATGAATAAAATTCTTTGAATACTTTCAAAAACTCAATTCCTTTATCGGAAATAGTTGTGTCTTTATCATTAAAAAGTGAGCATTTTACTAATTCCAAATTTTCCACAAGTTTAGTAGCAATAAAATGCCTTGTTTCTTCTCTATATTTATCATATTTTGGGACTTCAAATGTTTTTAATCCACCAAATTCAATATATCCCTTTATCATCAAATAGTAATTGCTATTCTGACGTAAAACAGCCGTGTATGAGCCATCTTGGTTTGCACGAGTAATTATTGGGGCATTGCTTAAATTCACAAATCTGATTTCAGCATTAACAGGAACGCCTATCTCGTCCTTCACAGAACCAGTATAGAGAGCCGTTTGATTGGAATTTGTTTGTGCTGCTATGTTTGCAGTCGATAAAATCAATGAAATTACAATGATGGAAAGGATTTTTTTTAGCATTTTATTTTAGATTTAAATTTTTATTTTAGATTTAAATTGATTTAACTTTTCAATTAATTCATCAACATTTTTAGAATTAACAATTATAGATGGATTAGACGAACTACTTTTATCAGAATTTTTATTTATTTGTTGAATGTAAAGTGTATCTTTTTTGGTTGATAAAGTAAATTTCATCACATAATCTACTTCTTCGGGTAGTTTTTCTTTCTTTTTAATTGTTTTATTTTCACTTTTTTCTGATTGAATTATTCCATCTTTCAATACGAACATTTTGTGATAGACTGGTGTTTGCTCCTTAGAAGCTGAAGTTGCTAATTTATCGCACTTTTCATTATATTCATTTCCATTGTGTGCTTTCACCCAAACAAAATCTACAAGATATTTACTTATCAGTTCCCAAAGTCGCTCCCACAAATCTTGATTTTTTACTGGCTGCTTATCGGCTTTCCTCCATCCATTTCGCGACCAAGAGCTTAGCCAATTCTTGTTAATTGAATTCGAAATCAATTCGGAATCGGTGTGTATTATTATTTTGTAGTTTTTATCAGACTTTTTGTTCTTATCAAAAAATTCCAACACACTAACTATAGCCGATATTTCCATACGATTATTGGTTGTATCTACTTCGGATTCAGAATGTTCAATCAATTTATTATTGAATAATATCACCCAGCCAAATCCACCAGGTCCAGGATTACCAGAACACGCTCCATCTGTATAAATAATTATCTCTTCTTGATTATTTGACTTTGTCATTAATTTCCTTTTTTATTATCTTAATCTTAATTTAACAAATAATTGACTTATTCGTTAATAGTTTTTTATTAATTTAATTTTTATAATTTATAAAAATAAGGAAAAAAATGTCAAAACCAATTCATTTAACAGATGATTCTTTCCACAATGAAGTAATTGAGAGCGAAATTCCCGTTATAATTGACTTCTGGGCAACTTGGTGTGCTCCTTGTAGAATGATTGCTCCAATAATCGAACAATTTTCAGTGGAATACCAAGGACAAGTAAAAGTTTGCAAACTTGATGTGGATAATAATCAGGAAGTTGCAATGACTTACGGAATTCGTTCAATTCCAACTGTATTGATCTTTAAAGGTGGTAAAGTTGTGGATACTATTGTTGGTGCAGTCCCAAAGAAAATGTTAAAAGAAAGATTAGAAAATCATCTATAAATAAATCAAGTCAATTAATAAATTTATATAACAACCCCATAAATTAAGAGGTTAATATGGAAAGTGCAATTTATGATATTTGGGCTCGCCAAATATTAGATTCACGTGGAAATCCTACTTTGGAATGTGAAGTAGTATTAGAAGATGGTTCATTTGGTATTGCTTCTGTTCCTTCTGGAGCAAGTACAGGCGAAAACGAAGCTGTGGAATTACGCGACGGCAACAAAGATGAGTATTTAGGTAATGGAGTTACAAAAGCTGTTGATAATGTTAATGAAATTTTAGCTGAACAATTGGAAGGTTTAGATGCAACTGAACAATTCCAAATTGATTCTGTGATGATTGATGTTGACGGAACAGAAACAAAAGCTAAGTTAGGTGCAAATGCTATTTTGGGTGTTTCGATTGCAACAGCTAAAGCTGCTGCAGATTATTATGGAATGCCTTTATTCAAATATTTAGGTGGAATGCAAGCTCGTTATTTGCCTGTTCCAATGATGAATATTTTGAATGGTGGCAAGCACGCAGATAATAACGTTGACATTCAAGAATTTATGATTGCTCCTATAGGTGCTGATACTTTTGCAGAAGCATTAAGAATGGGTACAGAAGTTTATCATACTTTAAAGGGTGTATTGAAATCCAAGGGTTATAATACTGCAATTGGTGACGAAGGTGGATTTGCTCCTTCATTAAAATCCAATGAAGAGGCATTTGAAGTAATTATCGAAGCTATTAAAATTGCTGGATACGAACCATGGGAAGATATTGCTTTGGCATGCGATGTGGCAGCAAGCGAAATGTACGAAAATGGCAAATACAAAATGTTTAAGTCAACAGGTGAATTGAAAACTTCAGATGAAATGATTGAATGGTACAAATCACTTGTTGAAAAATATCCAATTTATTCTATCGAAGATGGTTTAAGCGAAAACGATTGGGAAGGTTGGAAGAATCTAACCGATGCAATTGGCAACAAAATTCAATTAGTTGGAGACGATTTGTTTGTAACAAATCCAAAATTCTTACAAAGAGGATTTGACGAAAAAGTTGCAAATTCAATTTTGATTAAATTAAACCAAATTGGAACATTGAGCGAAACAATGTACACTATAGAAATGGCAAAATCAAGTGGTTATTCCACAATTATTTCCCACCGTAGTGGCGAAACTGATGATACAACCATAGCTGACTTGGCTGTTGCAATGAATGCCCGTCAAATCAAGACAGGAGCTCCAGCTAGAACTGACAGAGTAGCAAAATATAATCAACTATTGAGAATTGAAGAAATGCTTGACGACTCAGCAATATATGCTGGAATTGAATTCAAAGAAAAACATATCTTTGGATTATAGACTCATTTGTATTTTCAGTATAATATTATTTTTCAATATTAAAAAAATGGCTGCCAATGCAGCCATTTTTTTAAGTATAATTTATTAAATTAAATTATGAATTTGCATTTAATTTTTTGAGAATATCTTCGCCCAACATATCGCTGAAAGAGAAATTACTAATTTCGTTCGATGTCATTTCAACTGGTTGAGGTGTGTAATCTTTGTCGTTAGATCTATTAAAGTTTCTTGGTTTTCTTTCGCGGTCTCCACCAGAACGTTCACCACGATTTTGATGGTAAGGTGCATTATTATTACCGTTATTTTCACCATTATCTTCGCCAGCATCTTTAGGAGATAAAATCAAAGATTGACTTGCAACAACTAAATCAGCAACAATCACTTCGATTGTATCACCTTTCTTGAATGGTAATTTTTTGCCTTTTTGCATATTACGCATTTTGCTCTTTGGAATAAATCCATCAAAAATACCTTCGATAGTTACAACGATACCTTCAGGTTTAACTTGTTGAATAATTCCAACTTTCTCTTGTCCAATTTGGATTTTCTCTTCAATTGTACTCCAAGGATTTTCTAAAACAGCTCTAAAGCTTAAAGAAACTAATTCTTTATCAGTGTTGATTGATAATACTATAGCTTGAACTTCGGTATTTAATTGAAGAATTTCGGCTGGATCATTAATTCTTTTTGTCCAAGACATATCTTGATTACGAATGATACCGTCAATACCATCACCTAAATCAACAATTGCACCAAAATTAATAAACTTCTTAACTTTTACTGTTATTTCGGAGCCAACTGGGAATTTTTCTGGGATTTTATCCCACATTGATGGTTCTAAGTCGGACATACTTAAACCAATTCTTTGTTTGTCTTTGTCAACTTCAACTACTTTTGCTTGAAGAATCTCGCCTTTCTTAGTAAAGTTTTTAATATTATCAATTTTCTTGCGGGATAATCTACTGATGTGAACTAAACCTTCGTAGCCACCTATATCAATGAAAACACCAAATGTTGTTATTGAAGTAACTGGTCCGGAAATTATATCTCCTAATTTGATATTGTCCCAGAAACCTGTTTCTAGAAGCTTTTTACGAGAAACAATAATGTTTCTTCTGTGCAAAGGAACATCTTCATTTACTTCCAAAACTTGCACTTGTAAGTAATCGCCAACCGCACGAATCAAATCTTCTTCGTTTGGATTGGAGCGAATTCCAAAGTGTGATATTGGTAAAAACAAAGCAAGACCTTTGTAATTAAGCTTTAAACCACCACGAACTCTGTCTTCAACTTTAGCTGTAAGACTTGTTCCTGCATTTCTATGTTCAAGAACTTCGTTCAAAACAGCAGGGTCAACTTCTACTCTAGGTTTAGCTGGAATTCTTTCTTTACGTTCAGTTGCTGGTGCAGTTGCTACTGATGCTTCAATTACTTCAGTAGTTGTAGCTACTTCGGTAGCAGTTTCAGTTGCTACTGGTGTTTCATCTATAGGTGCAGTTACTTCTGGTACTGGTACTTCAGTTACTGCTACTTCAGCTACTTCAATTACTTCAGTAGTTGTGGCAACTTCAGTTGCTATTAGTGTTTCAGCTATAGGTGCTTGTTCCAAAATTGGTTCGGCAACTGGTTCTGTTGATGGGGTGTTGTTTTCTTCAACTTGATTAGTATTTTCATCTAAGTTGGCTTGATTGCTAACGATTTGTGCATCGCTAACAGAAGATTGTTCAATCATTACTTCTTCCTGATTTTTTTATTGGTTTTAAATTAATTAATGTTGGTTTACAAAATTATGTAGATATAAAAATACAAAATTAAGGAAAATATCTTATTTAACAAAAATATTTGATGATATTTTCTTATTTTTTTAATACTTATGGTTAATTTTTTTTCTTTTCTACAAAAGTGAATATCTTTTTACACATTAATATCTTCAATATTTGTATTCTTGGTCTTATTCATTCGGATTTTACAAATAAAGAAATGAAAAATATTTTAATTCGTTCTATAACAAATTGATAAAAAATTATTGAAATGATACTTATTTTACTATTACTTTTCTTTACAAGTCCTTTGATATTACAGGGTAATACTGATAAAACTTGTGAAATATTTTGGGCAAATCAATTATTAGAATGTTCTTCTGATACAATTTCTCAAAAGAAATTTTCTCCTGTCAATGTATTAGGCAAGTATAATGTTTGCCCAAATGGTGAGAAGTCATTAACCTCGTGGTCGTTACCTTTTGGGGTGAGAAGAAATCAATTTATTACTGTCAAATTTAAAAGCAATACGCCAACTAAACAAATGGTTATTTCTGAAAACTACAACCAAGGAGCAATAGCAAGAGTAACCCTATTTGATGCTAAAGGGAAAAGTAAAGTAATTTATGATGATCCAAATCCATCACCTATTGAACCTCGTGGTCGTTTTTTCAACTTATTTTACGAGGACTATGATGTTGACTATGTTCGCATTACCTTTAATACTACTAAGTTTTATGATGAATATCAGGTAGATGCAATTGGGATAACCAATTGTGCAGATACAATAAAACCAAAAGTCAATTTGATTAAAGATATTGAATTATTTGGTCAGCCTGAAGTTTTAAAGGAGATTAATTCTGATTATTCAGAATTGGCTCCGGTAATTTCTCCTGACGGTAAAGTTCTTTATTTTACTCGTGACGGACATCCAAGCAATGTTGGTATAGATCATCAGCAAGATGTGTGGTTTGCGGTTTTGGATTCCAATAATAAATTCAATAAGCCACAGAATATTGGTCAACCTATTAATAATATTTATAACAATTTTGCTATCTCTATTACTCCAGATAATAACTCATTATTACTTGGAAATGCTTATATGATGAATCAAGCACCTCAGCCCGGATTATCAATTAGTCATAGGAAAATTGATGGGTGGGATTTTCCCGAAAAGCTGCAAATTGAAGATTATAGCTCACTTAGTAGATATAATTCATATTCTCTTGGAAGTGATGGTAAAACTTTATTACTATCTGTTGTTCGAGAAGATTCTTACGGTGAGCACGATATTTATGCAAGTTTTATGCAAGTTGATGGAAAATGGTCAAAACCGATGAATTTAGGAAATTCTTTGAATTCTGTTGGAAATGAAGTATCGCCATTTTTAGCATCAGACGGCAAAACTTTATATTTCTCAACCAATGGCTATCCTGGATTTGGCAAAAACGATATTTTCGTATCTCGTAGGTTAGATGATACTTGGAAAAATTGGAGCGAACCAATGAATTTGGGCAATAAAGTTAACACTAATGAGTGGGATGCTTATTTTTCCACTTCTGCTGCTGGTGATTATGCATATTTTGTTTCTTCTGCTAATAAGGCTACCAGTGAGGATATTTTTAGAATAAAATTGCCAACAAGTGCAAAGCCAACAAGTGTTGTTTTGATTTCAGGTAAAGTATTAAATTCCAAAACTGGAGAACCACTGGGAGCGAAGATTATTTACGAGGAATTACCTTCTGGGAAAGAAGCTGGTGTTGCCCGTAGTAATCCTTCAAAAGGTGAATATACTATTGCTTTACCAGCAGGTAAGAAATATGGTTTTTCGGCAAGTGCTGAAGGTTATATATCAATAAATGAAAATATTGACTTAACTCAATTAACTGAATTTAAAGAAATTAAGAAGGATTTAAAATTAGTACCAATCGAAAAAGGCGAAAAAGTTTCAATCAATAATATCTTTTTTGAATTTGGAAAAGAAGGATTATTGCCTGAATCATTTCCCGAATTGAATAGATTAGTTAAGTTGATGATAACAAATCCAAACTTAAAAATACGAATAGAAGGACATACTGATAATATTGGTAACGACAAGAACAACTTATTACTATCTGAGAATAGAACACTTTCTGTGATGAATTACCTTGTTGAAAATTCAATAGAATCAAATAGATTAGAAACTAAAGGTTACGGCAAAACCAAACCAAAAGCAAATAACAATACTGAGGAAGGACGTCAGCAAAACCGTAGAGTGGAAATAGTGATTTTAGAAAAATAAAAATCTGAAAAATAAAAAATATAACAATTATTTCAAAGTAATTTATTAATTTTGTAATTCTATATTTAGCATAAAATTATAATTTTATGGAATATAGACTATTTAATGATTGTGAATATATTAAGAACAAAAAATAATAGGTATTAGATATGAAAAGAACATTCCAGCCAAGCTTGCGTAAAAGACGCAATAAGCACGGTTTCCGTTCACGTATGTCCACTAAAAATGGCAGAAGAGTTCTTGCAGCTCGTCGCGCCAAAGGTAGACATAAATTGACTGTTAGTGATGAACCAAAGAACTTCTAAATTAACAAGACTATGAAGAATTTGAATTACAGCCCTCTTAAGGGCTTTAATTCTTTTAGCAAAGTTTTTTCAATCAGTAAAAAATTCCGTAGCGAACATCTATTGATTGGAGTTTGTTTTAAGCCAACTGATATATTGGTTAAGGGTAAACCGCTTGATGATACGAAGATTTATGTTGGTATTAGCGTTCCTAAGAAATACTTTAAAAAAGCTGTAATTCGCAATAGAATTAAGCGACTAATTAAAGAAACTTTTAGGGCTTACATTAAAGATACGAATAGAATTTCCGAATTATCAAAAGTTCACATCATTACTATCAATTGGTATGGGAAAAGCATATCTAAAGAAAAGGATATCAAACTTAACGAAGTTAAAACACCGATATTTAAGTTACTTGATAAAATATTGAAAATCAATATAACAATCAATGAATTAAATATTGATAATTCAAGTGTTAATGATGCAGAAAATTCAACTGAAATAATATAATGAAATACGTTTTTATATATATAATCAAATTTTATAAAAGATTCATTTCTGTTTTATTTCCTCCTTCCTGCAGATTTCACCCAACTTGCTCGGAATATTCCTTACAATCAATTCAAAGATTTGGTGCAATACGTGGAGGCTGGCTATCGGTGAAAAGAATTGCTCGTTGCAACCCTTTACATCCTGGCGGATACGATCCAGTACCAGATGAACTGAAAAAGTTTTCATTTAAAAATATTCATTTCAAATAATAAAAGAATAAATCAATGGATAAAAAAAGTATAATTGCTCTTATTTTAATTACTGGTGTTATCATTGTTTGGATGGTTTTCCAATCTATCAACCGACAATCACTGCCTCCAGAAGAGAAATTCCGTTCACTTACAATGAAGGATTCTCTCGATAAATTAGAAGCATCTAAAAAAATAGACACTTTGCAAAAATTAAACGATTCTGCAAATACATTAATTAATCAAGATTCGATTAAAAATTCTGTAGCTTTTCAAAAGTACGGATTCTTTAGTGAATTTGCAAATGGACAAAATGATAAAATTACCATCAAAAATAAATTAACTAAAGTTATCCTTCAGACCAAAGGTGCATCAGTTAAGTCATTGTATTTAAATGATTATTTACGTTGGGACCAAAATCAAGTAAATTTGATTAATTCACACAAAGGTGATTTGTATTTATCGTTCCGAACTCAACAAAATCATTTAATTGATACTCGTGATTTAACTTTCCAAGTTAATTCAAATCAAAATAATTATGAATTAAAGGATAAAGATACACTCAACTTAGTATATACAATGCAATTAGATGATGATTCCAAAATCCAAGTGAAATACACATTTTACGGAAATTCTTATGCATTTAACTATGATGTAGATGTTGTGAATATGGAAGAGTTTATTCCAAATCGTGGCTATCGTATAGTTTGGGGAAGTGGAATTCGTAATCAAGAAAAAAATAGCGTTGATGAAGCTACAGCGATGTTGGCTTATGCATCACTGAATGGTGATTTGGAACAATTAGATGCTGATGATGAAAATGGCAAGCATATAAGTTCAACGGGTTTGATAGATTATGCTGCAGTTAAGACTAAATATTTTGCAATTGCCTTGATACCACAACCTTTCAAATCGTTTGATGGAACTGTGGATTTAGATGGTGTTAAGAAAAATTTCAAAAACAATGGTATTTCCAAAGATTATTCAATGGAATTCCGTTTTCCCTATTCTGGTGGAATTGCAAAGCATAAATATCAAATTTTTGCTGGTCCTTTGGATTATTCGGTTGCAAAGCATTTTAAAGTTGAAGCTTTAGTAGATTTAGGTTTCCGCTATGGTATTCGTCAAATTGGCGAGTATTTTATGTTGCCAATCTTCGAGTTTATTCATACTTATATTCCAAATTACGGTGTTTCTCTTATACTCTTTGCAATTCTGATGAAATTATTGCTTTATCCATTATCAATTTCTCAAATGCGTTCTTCACAGAAAATGCAGTTAATTGCCCCCATTGTGAACAAAATGCGTGAGAAATATCCTGATGATACTCAGAAACAACAACTCGAAACTCAGAAAATTTATTCGGAATATGGCATAAACCCCGCTGGCGGATGCCTGCCGTTGCTGCTACAAATGCCAATTTTGTTTGCACTATACGCAGTGCTGAGAAATGCAATTGAATTGCGTCAAGCGGACTTCTTCCTTTGGATAACCGACTTGTCAATTCCTGATGCTATTGTTCATTTTGGTTTTTCTATAATGGGAATGAATCAACTTTCAGGTTTGGCTTTGCTTATGGGTGCCACATTGTTTATCCAACAAAAGCAAACCATAACCGACCCAAGACAGAAGTCAATGGTTTATATTATGCCTGTGATGATGACAATACTTTTCAATTATTTACCATCGGGACTTAACTTATATTATTTCACTTTCAATATTGTAACTATTGGAATGCAAGTTTATATCAATAAGTTTTCAAGTAAAAAATATACATTGGAAGACTTGAAAAAAGCACCAAAGAAAAAAGAAGGTTGGATGCAGAAGAAAATGCGTGAAGCTCAGGAATTGCAAGCCAAACAAGGCAAATCAATTCCACAATTGAAAAACATCACCAAAGAAGTGCAAAACAAAAATAAATCCAAGAAATAATAGTAATTAACTTACTCAACTTCCCACCTTCCGAATGTTCCAAACATTCGGAAGGTTATGAAATCAAAATATACAATGATATGGGCGAATTGGTGATGACTGTAGGGACAGGTCGCGACCTATCCCTACAAAGAATTAATATTTCGCATTGACCGCAGGTGTGTATTTTGTGTAAATTTGCGATAAATTTGTAAAGGAATATAGGTGCAATTATGAAAATATGTGTTTTCGCTGCTTCAAGCGATAAAGTTGATAAATCTTATTTTAATGCTACTGAAAAATTGGCATTGGAATTTGTTAAAAATAATATCGATATTGTGTATGGTGGTGGTGCTTATGGTCTTATGGGCAAATTGGCAGATGTTGTTATCCAAAATGGTGGTAAAATTCAAGGGATAATTCCTAAGTTTATGTTAGATGTAGAATGGGGACACAAACTTGTAACAGATATGATTCTAGTGGAGACTATGGCAGAAAGAAAAGCAAAGTTTTTGGAAGGAATTGATGCAATAGTTAGCCTACCAGGAGGCTGTGGAACTTTCGAGGAATTGTTGGAAGCAATTACACTAAAAAGACTTGGTCAATTCACAAAACCCATTATTATATTGAATACTAACGAATACTACAATCCCCTCAAAGAAATGTTGGAACGGAGCATCCAAGAAAACTTTATGAATACTCGACATCGAGACATTTGGAGCTTTGTAGATGAACCCAAAGAAGTGATACCAGCAATTTTAAATGCACCAATTTGGGACAAAGATGCAATTAAATTTGCCGCAGTTGAATAATACTTCTTAAGCCTAATTAAAAAATGAACTTAGCAATAAAATAATTAATACAATTGGAGCTGTAAACATAATACCATCCATTCTATCTAAAATACCGCCGTGTGCCGAAAGCAGATTAGAACTATCCTTTATGTTTGCTTCCCGTTTGATACTTGATTCTACAAAATCGCCTACCTGACTCAAAACCGAAACAGTAAAAATTAATAAAACTAAAATTACATTATGGAAATACAAACCAACCATTTCTAATCCAAAGTAAAAGGCAAGTGCAGCAACAATTAGACCAGCAATTCCACCTTCCCAGCTTTTATTAGGGCTGATTGATGGAGCAATTTTGTGCTTGCCAACCTTTCTCCCAATAAAATAAGCCATTGAATCACCAATCCATATTGATGCAAAATAAATTAGCATAAAATATCCAGCAAGGTTCTCGGGAATTATTCTTGAGTCATGATTTCTGATAAAAAAAAGTGAGACAAATGGAATACTAACAAAAAACAAACTTCCAGATAAAGTCAATATCGTATTAAGTTTATTCTCTTTGATAAAAAATATCAGCAATGTTAAAATAATAAAATAATACAAAGGAATTGAAAATGGTGCATAAATGAAAGCATAGCTAAAATCAATTAATTTTGGTACATCAGTTACAAAAAGTAACCAAGGAACAATGAAAATCGTGTTCATTATTGATGTAAATTGTATATTAGAATTAAACCCACTTGATTTAGCAAGTTTAGCAAATTCCAATGTTGCTAAGTAGTTTAGGAGAACTATTACTAACAATAAATAATAGCTTCCAAGCAGTATAAAAGCAATTGCTATTGGTATTCCAATTACTGCAACAAGTATTCTTTTCTGTAATTCTGTCATTTTAGCATCTCTATATATTATTAAAAAATATTTACCTTTTTATCATTATTTTAGGAAATCGGGAATCTACAAACACAAATAATTCACCTTGATGAATGTCAATTAAGCAATTTTTATCCAAAGTTTTGTTTCTTGCACCTTCTCTTACACCTAATTCCAGGATTTCATTATGCAAATTCCATTGTAAATTATTGGTTGAAATCTTTGCTAAACCTCTGGGAATTAACGAAATTATTTCATTTTTATTTACTTGGATTTCGGCTGATTCATTCAGGCAAAATCCATAGCGATATTTATCAAAAACAAGAATATTTGCTAATTTCGAAAACTTACTAAGCACACTCCAATTATTTAAAGAATGCTCATATTCACCTCCGTGAATGCCAAATACGAGTATATTTTGCATATTATTCTCAAGTGCATATCTTATAGTTTTCTCAAAATCATTTGTTTCTTGTTCGGGTAGATAAATTAGTTTATCCTTAGGAAATTCATCATAGTAAATACTACTATTAAAAGAATCCAAATCACCAATAATAAAATCAGGTTCAATTTTATGTTCAATAAGATAAATAGCAGCACCATCTGCCGCCAGAATTGGCACATCAATTAATTGTTTGATGATTGAAATTTCAGGAATTAGTGTATTTAAGCAAATTACTGCATCAAATTTACCTTCTATAAACGAAATTTCTTGTATATTTAATTTATCTTGCATTGTTAAATCAATTAAAATGAATGTCCTAAACCAAAGTTAAACGATACTGAACCAAAGGGTTTTAACTTGCCCATTGGATCGTACACAGGTGTTGCTAAATCAAATCGCACAGGACCAATTGGAGTTTCGTAGCGCAAACCAACGCCTGTTCCCACAGCTAATTTGGTAATATAATCTGTTGCTTTCACTTCAATGTCTTCATTATCCAAAAACCAGTGAAAAGCATTTCCAAAATCCAAGAACATTGTTGTTTTCAAACTTTCTACAATTCCTTTCATTACTTTATTCATCCCGTGTGGCTTAGCAAACCCAAACCTAAGTTCTACACTGCCTTCCACAAGCACACCATTACCGATAAAGTTCTGTAAAAATCTGTATGTATTTTCGTTACCGCCCACACTATCATAAGTATATTTAGTGTAACGTAAAGTTCGTGGTGCCCAAGCTCGAATACTATTAGCTCCACCTGCAAAAAGCTGCCTATCAATCGGCACATAACTATTGCCATCTTCGAGCAACCCAATAGCACCAAACTTACCTTTTAGTGCAAGAGTTGTTGTTGGAGTAACTTTGAAAAAATTATATTGTGTTAATTGAAATCGCAAAAAGCGAGCTAAACCTGATACTGATGAATGGAAAAATAATGGATTCCAACCATCAAAACCAACAAAAGTAAAATATCCACGAGTAGGCGAAAATGGATCATTCCGAGAATCACCAGTTAGCGAAAATCCAATAATATTTGAAGTAAAGAAGTGAAAATTAGGTCCTTGCAAGTATTCATTCAAATCGGAATACTGAATAAATGCTTGTAAAATATTATTTGTATCAGTAAAATTTGTTGCTGAAGAGAAAGCTTTATCTAATGCAGATTCAAAATTAATCGGATTTTCGCGAAGAAATTGCAAATCAATACTACCACGATTAAAATAAGTAATTTTAGGAAATTTTATAATAAAAGAAATTGGTACATTAAAAGTTGCAATCGTAAAGTAATTGTTCATTGACCTTATTGAATAAGTCAAACTGGTAAGCAACGAAATTCGGCTATTGTCAATTGTCCAAAGCAAAGGTTGAGTAAACTTAAAACCAAGCTGGGTTTCGTATTCATAATTGCCAGTCATCAAAGTAGTGGAAATATCCTTCAGATAAATATTGGCGAATGGCGAAAATTCCTGTGCTACATTTAAAAAATTTCGATGGCGATAGTTCAATTCCACACCAAAATTAACTAAATTATCTATCCTTGTTTGATTAAGTGAAAAGCCAACTCCATATTCTTGTTGTTTGCGATAAGATAAAAACACAACAAAATTAAGTGTGGTGTCGGTTTGTGGAACAAAACGCGAAGTAGTGTCTATCGCAACAATATCAAATAATCCCAGCGAAAGATACGCATCTTTAGTTAGATTAATTTTACTATTATCAACCCACTCGCCTGTTGCAAACTGCATTTGCTCTGTTTTAAGCCCACGACTTACAATCGGTTGATTATTAGTACTATCGATGTAATGAATCTCCCCTACCCTAAATCTTTGTAATGAATGAAATTGCACTTCTACAATATCGACAAAGTTAATAGTATCGTTTTGGACTGTTGGAGTTGAATATTCTACGTAATAGTAACCATTATTTTTAAGGTAATTCTGAATTGTTGCAAAGTCAAAAGATAATTTTTCTTCATCAAAATAATCGCCTTTTTTAACCTTTTTTCTTTCATCAATTTTTTGGAGAATTTCTTTAGGTAAAAATTCAAAGCCATAATAAATCACGGAATCTATTTTAAATCTCTCGCCCGAATTTATCTCGAACTCCAATATATTTTCCTTTTTTACTGGATTTGCATTAAATCGATAATTAATTAATGCTTGATGATACCCTTTGATTTGAAAGTAATTGCGAATAGACTCCACATCATTTGACGCAATATTTTTGTCAAATACTGTTGAATTATCGTGTAAATCCGTTAAACCGATTTGAAATTCTTTCATTAGAAATTGGGGGGTGGATGTATTCTTTTCAAATTGCGAATACATCGCTGAGAAGAATCTGTATGGAAAATTGCTCTCTGTTGGTTGCGAGGTAATTAAATCAGGCAAGTTCTGTACTAATTGCGAACTTGTATCAATAAAATTAATTCTATTAATTTCGAAAATATTTGGATATATAAGCGAAGGATACAACTTATTTGATACAGTATTAGCTTGTGCATTCATATTTGAAAATGACAAGAGTAAGGCAAAAATTCCAAGAATTAGTATTTTAAATAAATTAACCAAAAATTTCTAATAATTAAAAAAACAAATTTATCAAAAAGTTAGTTATTATCAAGAAAATTTCGACTAATTATTTTCAATATTTATAATTTCTATTCAATTTTTTGTAAATTGTATTTTATATTTGTAAATTGTATTTTATAATAATTAAAAATCATGAAATATATACTATCCGTTTTTACTATTGTATTTCTGCTTAATACATTTGTATTACTTCCAAACGGAAACGCAGAACTTGTAGAAAATGAAAATTCACTTACTTTATCGCTAAGCCAAGACCCAACTTTTGGCTTTTATCCAAGTGTGAATGGCTACTACCAAATTAATAATACTTGGGCATTTACTTATTATGGAGTATTTTGGACACAAGATTTGCTGGGAGGAAATCAAGGAGGCTTGAATTTGCCAGTAGAGTTCGGTATTGGAATAAATTATTCTCTCTTTGATGGTTTAGTTAGCATTAATCCAGTGCTTGGAGTTGGGCACGGCAATTATCAGTCTGGTGGTGGACGACCTGTAATTGGTGATGATATAGTCCCATCTTTATTTATTACACTTTCATCAGGAAATTCAACTTACAAATTTGGTTCGGTAAATTGGCTTTCACTCCGGAAGGAAAATAATACAGAACCTTTACGTAATCAATTTGAAAATTACTTAGTTACAAACCATCAATACACAAAATTATTCTCCTATGGATTGTATATCGATTTGTTCTCAACAAAAAATATATATCCCAATGGTAAAATTGAAACAGAAATTTCAGCATTGTGGATTGGACCCAGCATTAGCTTCACTTCAAATAGTTCAGCTAATTTATGGTTTTCCTTAGGTGCAGATTTAGTTGATTATGTAACAAAAGTAAATAAACCAAAAATCGAAGATTTTTACAAATTAGTTTTGGAATTTGAAATATAAACGCTTAAATTTTATTTCTTTTTCTTTACATTTTCGTAAATTTTTAGATAATTTGAATTCATTTCATACCAACCATTTTTGAATGAAGAGTAATCGGGTCCCGACATTGCAGTAGCATACCTAACAGAACTAGCGTAGTAAAGCCATTGCTTAACCCACAATTTTTCGGTGTAATCATCAAATAAATTATCGCTCGTATTCTTATTCTTGTTCCAATATTCCACCATCAATTTTGTTGTAGCCAATACCATTTTATCAGCTTCTGCACTTGTTTTTTCTATTTTATTGAAATGCCCGTCAATCCAACCACTTGTGTGGCAATTTTTACAAACTTGTTTCATTTCGTTCTGGCGGTTTGCATATTCTTCTGAGTTAATCAGATAATCATTTGCATATTCACTCATATCAGGCGATACAGGTAAAGGCATTCCATTCTTTAATTTTATCTCATAGGTTTTTCCATTTTTTGGTTGATTGTGTGAATAAATCAACCCAAAAATGCGTTTCCATAATCTATCGCCAAAATTATGTGTTCTCTTGGCGACAATATCACCATTAAGGTTCACAATTAGTGAATTATGGCAAGCAGCACAAGTTGGTGCAGTAAAGTCCTTTCCCGCAGTCCAAGGCACAGCATTAAAATTCCAATTTTGTTTCTTAGAATCGTAAATATTACCGTGTTTGCTTTCCTTATAAACATTATAAGCAGGAACATCGGGCTCTAAATGGCACTGACCACAAGTTTCGGGTTTGCGTGCAATTTCAATCGAGAAACTATGACGTGGATGGCAGGAAGTGCAACTTCCTAAACTGCTATCTGGATTGATCCGACCAACGCCTGTATTTGGATAATTAAGCAAATTTGGCACTTCTACTTCACCTATTTCGGAATTAATGATTTTTGTACCATCTACTTTCACTTCTGTTCCATGGCAAGCAAAGCAAGTTTCGTTTTTAGTATGTTCGGTTGCCTCGGGACAAACAAGTTTGCCATTTATTTCTTCAGGAATAGTTAAAGTTGCATTCACAAGCTGCATATAAACAGGGTTTTTTCGTAAAATATCAACTGCATAAGCCTTTTTGGAGTGAGAATATTCTTCAACTTCTTGCGGATGGCAAGATTTGCAATCGTTTGGAGTAACAATTTGATTTATTTGCTGTCCAAAATGCTCAAAATTATCCTTGTGCTTACCGGGATTTAGTGAATGGCACTCGTAACAGCCAACAACTATCTCTCCATTTTTCTCGCCTAATTCCGTAATGGAAATTCTTCTCTCTACAACTGGTTGCTTTAATGCAGATGTAATAGTCATTTTAGAATGCCTGCTTTGCTTCCAATCCTCAACAATCGAAGGTGTATAATTGATATGGCAATCGATACACTCTTGAGTTTCATTACTTACCTTAAGGTCAGTTTGATTTGATTCAGAACTTGCTGATTGTATTTGAGAATAAGAAATATAGATTATTATAGAAATGATCAAAATGGAAATAAATATTAACTTTTTCATAAACTTACCTATTGAACTTTATTGTATTACAAAAATAAGAAATAAAATAATAGATTTATCATAATATGTGTTCATTTTTTACTATTTTTGTTTTTAATTCAATATATATTTTAGTTAATCGTTTCAATACTACAGCAAGGTAGCATATTAATGAATTTATCAAACACAGCAGAATACGCAATTAGAATTTTAACTTTTATGGCGGTAAAAAATCTCGATATTTATACTGCTAAATACCTTATTGAACAACTTAATATTTCGGATAAGTACCTTAGAAAAATAATGACTCACCTTACTAAAGCTGGTTTAATTCGTAGTATTCAAGGGCGTGATGGTGGCTATGTTTTCAATGATAAACCCGAAAATATAAATTTAATGCAGATAATTGATTCAGTTGATGATATGGACAAATATATTGGTTGTGTGCTGGGATTTAAAGAATGCTCAGATTCAAATCCTTGCGTTTTACATACTCAATGGAGTATAATTAAAAATCAAATATTTGATATGTTCAACAAAACAAATTTATTAGAAGTGTCCGAAGATATGTTTTTAAAATTAGAGAAAATTAAGTTTTAAAATTTTTTAACAATATAATACTACAACTAAGTAGTATATTTTTTAACAGTAATAGGAGTATTTATGAACAAAAGTTTACTCGACAAATTTATGAGCCATAAAGGCTTATACACAAGTTTCTGGATAATTGCATTGTTTATGGTTACGATGCTAATTTATTACACAGCAAACTTACAGAAAGAAGTTCCTCCAATTCCCAAGGCTGTGCAATCAGTTAGCGGAGAAGTACTTTATACTTACGATGACGTAGTAGCAGGAAAAGGTTATTTCCAACAATTCGACCTTATGGATTGGGGTACACTGCTTGGAATGGGAGCATATATGGGACCAGACTTTTCTACAGACTTTATGCACCACAGAACTGAATTTTTGTATGATTTTTATGCAAATGAATTATATGGAAAGACAAATAAAGGTTTAACAAAAGTTGAACGCGGTGCAGTTAAAGAAAGAGTTAAGCAGGACGTTAAGCAACAAACCAAATTACTCGAAGAAACCACAACTTATACTGACGCTTCTGCTGTTGCTTACCACAGAAACGTAGAGTACTTAGTTAAATTATTGGTAGAAGGCGACCCAAGTCGTGCTTTCCCAGGTGGTGTAATTCGTCCAGAAGAAGCTGAAAAAATTGCTGCATTTGTGGATTGGTCGCAATTAGTTGCTTCATCACTCAGACCAGGAACAAATAGAACTTGGTCAAATAACTGGCCACCCGAACCGCTTTTAGACCAAGATACTAATT
>DYPF01000032.1:11264-19807 GCA_020720105.1 Chloroherpeton thalassium | reverse complement strand
CCATAAGTTTTGGCTGGGTAAATTCCATCAAAACCCCATTACAATTGATAGAAGTACACATTATTATTGTTGTATAGAGTTGGTTTTTAGCGCGTCGTGAATTAATTTCGACAAATTCATTTTATCTCTATTTATCAGTGTTAGTATCATATTGATAATACCTGTTTTGTTTAATCCCAATTCAATTTCGAGCTTTTCTAATAGCTTGTAGTTCTCAGCTGACAATCTGAAGCCAGTATGGATTTTTAAATTTTTATCATCATCTTTCATACGTAAGCTTTTAGTTTAAAATTAAATAAGCCATATCCTGTTTCTTTATCAAAGAGGGCTTCTCTTTTTGTAGTTAACGAACGTGCTTTAATCATCTTATGTGTTACATCGACGACAATGCATGTCGAGTTATTCACATAAATAAAGTTTCCAATTCTAGCTTCACGAAGTGCTTCGGGCATTATTCCAAAGGTTCTCCTTACCTCTGAGTATTCTTGGTTAATATCTTGCATGGTCGAAACATTACCGCCCTTGTCGGGGTGATGCTTTAAAGATAGCTTTCTGTATGTGGCCATTAACTCTTCTTTTGTTTTAATCTCATTAAAATATTTCATAACAAAATTGATTTATTTTTATGCAAATGTACAACAATGTTTTATATTATACAACAATGTTGTACAAAAAAATTGGGTGATTATATTTTTTTATTGGGTAGAATTACGAGCTACAGAAATTGATTTGTATAATAATTTTAGAAGTGATAAATAAAAAGAGTGAAATGATCTTATTCTTATTTAACAAACTCAAAAAATGACATTATGAACGAAAAACATTTTTATCAAGCAGAAAGTAATAAAACCTTTGAAAAAGTTATTTCTGATCTGGAACAATCGGTTGTCGATCACGGCTTTTTAGTATTGTCGAAAATTGATATACAAAAAAAGTTTTTACTGATAGGAAAGCCCAGTAATAAAATGAGTGTCGTTCAAATTTGTAATCCTGAGATATCCTATCAGGCGATTACATTGAACAATAATCTTATTTGTATGATGCCAAAAGATATTAGTGTGTTTGTGGATAGTAACAATAAAGTTAAGGTCGTATTTATGCGTCCCGACATATCAATTTTAGAAGACTCATTTCCAAGTATAAACATCTCGGAATTATCGACAAAAGTTGGATATATATTACAAAACATTGTTGAAGCAGCTATCTGAGGTGGTTTTAGATCGAAAATTATATAGCTCTAGTTAATAATCAAGAAATCAATATTTAAATAGTATTCTTACATTTAGTCAGCATGAAACGAATATCCAAAAAGCAAAAATTACTATTATTAATACCTCCTTTTCTACTTACAGTATATGGGTTGTCGTATATATTAGCTTATGAATTAAGCCATTATAGTTTTTCGATAACACTTTATACCCAATGGGCATTTTTTATTGGTCTGTTGTGGTCTGTTGTGGTAATCAGTTATATTTATAGTGATAAAAAAATTAAAGAATAAGCGAGTGAATAGAAAGCAATAATTAGGATACTTAGAATTATTTCTAATGCTCACAATAACAATGGGTATTTATACACATAATAGTTTTTAAAATAGTATCTATTATAGCAATCCTAAGCAATCTAAAATGAAAAATTCAAAATTTAAACTTCCAAGTCTTTATTTAAACGATGTTAAACCAATTGGTCAAACAATTGAAATCAACACGAGTTTATTATATTCCGATATTAAACCATTGATAAAACAATTGTTCGAAAGCAAAAAGCCAGTTACAAAAATTAGATGTAATTCTATCAGTGAATTTGATGTAATAGGAATTCAATTTATTATCGCACTTTATAACATGTCTCCGAAAATTGAAATTGAAATTGATTTTACATCTGAAGCAAAAGAATTACTAAAAAAAACAGGATTCGACTTTTTATATAAAAATGCCAGTACACTATGAAAAAAATTTTAGTTGTTGATGATTCTGATAGCATACGAGAAATTGTATCAATGACGCTCAAAAATGAAGGGTATGATGTAATATTAGGTTTTGATGGGGTTGACGCTTTGCAAAAAATTAGCCAACAAGCCGATCTGGATTTGGTTATTACAGATTTGCACATGCCCAATATGGATGGAATTGGATTGATAAAAGAAATTAGATCGTTAGAGCGTTATTCAAGAATACCGATTCTATTTCTTACTACTGAAACCCAAACCGACAAAAAAATGGAGGCCAAAGAAGCTGGTGCAACAGGATGGATTATTAAACCTTTTGTTCCCAATAAATTGGTATCAGCAGTACAAAAACTAATTAGATAATTACTTAAGGTCTTCGACCTATTTCTTTTTTTTAATGGCTATCTATCAGTTTTTTAGATTAATAAAAAACAACATTACATAATACTTAAACTCTATAAAAACTTTAGGTTTTAAGTTTAAAAATGATTTCTCAACATATTTATTTTCTGATACATGCAGAATAATATTAAAAACATATTTATTGATGAAGGCTTTGAGTTGGTTTCCAACTTGGAATCATTTTTAATGGAACTTGAAACAAATGGGGTTACATCAGACAATGTGAATGGAATCTTCAGAGTGATGCACTCCTTAAAAGGAGGGAGTTCAATGTTTGGGTTTGCCAAATTGGACGAACTAGCACATAATTTAGAGTCTATTTATAACGATGTAAGAGAGGATAATTCGAAATTAACTCAACAGATTATCGATATCACATTTAGGTCGATAGATGTGATTAAGATGTTATTGTCTGAGGACGAATCGGAAGAAGTGTTAGATGTTTGTAAAAACCTTATTATCGAAATTAAGCAGATTGATCAAAAAAGTCATACCATTGAGCGTAAAACAAATGAATTAATTGATAACCAAAATAAAGTACTGTTAGATCAATCAAAAACATATTATATCCTTTTTAGACCACGTCAAAAGATATTATTCAATGGTACAAATCCACTATTTATTGTTGAAGAGTTAGTCGATTTATCAGAGGAGTATCATGTTGTTCCAAGAATAAACGATATACCGTCTTTAGATTTAGATTATAATCTTGACAATTGCTATGTATGGTGGGAAATAATTTTATACACTTCGGTACAAATTGATGAATTAGAGTCTGTATTTATTTTTGTCGAAGATAATGCTGACATTATTGTTAAAGAAATTTCAGATATTAATATTATAGCTCATCCAGATTTTTATCAAAAAATAAATTCAATGATAATAAAAAATGAGTACATCAATTATACTCAATTATCATTTGAAAAACCGGATCAACTTGAAAACTCAGAGAACAATTTGCAGGAATTAAATTTGATTATAAATAGCAAAGCGATTGATAATCAAAAAAATAAAGAAATAGCAAATCAAAAAAATTTAAAAGAACTCTCTGACGTTGTAAATAAAAATGAAATATCAAACATTAAAGTTTCTTCAAATAAACTAGATGAGTTAATGAATATGGTGAGTGAGTTAGTAACCACTCAAGCGAGGTTAATGCTTTTGTCTGAAACGCTTAACCATCCTGAGTTATTGGTTATATCAGAAGATATCACAAAAATTACCCGTCGATTAAGAGATAATGCCTTTAGTATTATCCTTATTCCAATTGAAAGTACTTTGATAAAGTATCGAAGATTGGTTAGAGATTTGTCGATTGAATTGAATAAAAATATAAGATTTGTAACAGAAGGAACCGATACGGAACTTGATAAAACAATTATTGAAACAATAAATGAGCCGATATTGCACTTACTCAGAAATGCAATAGACCATGGAATTGAACATCAAGAAAGAAGAAAAAAGTTAGGAAAACCGGATCAAGCCATAATAAAACTGAAATCGTATTATTCAGGAGCAAGTGTACATATTCAAATCTCTGACGATGGGTCTGGGCTTGATATCGAAGCCATAAGAAATAAAGCTATTGAGAAAAAACTTATTACCAGTGATTCGAAATTAACCGAAAAAGAAATAATTGATTTTATTTGGTTTCCAGGATTTACAACAACTAAAGTAACAAGTGGAGTTTCGGGACGTGGAGTGGGTATGGATGTGGTTCAGAAAAAAATATCAAATGTTAGAGGCGATATTGAAGTAGAAACTAAATTGAATGAAGGTACTGTTTTTACATTAAAATTGCCATTAACCTTATCAATTATTGATGGTTTGTTGGTTCAAGTTGACGGTGTCAAATACTTAATCCAATTATCAGTAATAAAAAAGATTCATAAAATCAAACACGAACAATTAACTCAATCCTTTACCGATGTTATTGTAATCGACAGCCATCAGATATCATACGTCTATTTACGAGAATATTTTTCTTGTAACGATTCGTCAGAAAATGAACATGCTATAATTGTTGACTACGAAGGTACCAAAGTCGCTATTATTGTGGACGAAGTTTTAGGTGAGTATCAAGCCGTTCTAAAACCACTTGGAAAACATTATAAAAGAGTTGAAATCTTTTCGGGTGGAACAATATTAGGCGATGGTTCAGTAGCGTTAGTTTTGGACACTACAAAAATTATTCGAGAAAAATCAAAATTAAATTTTATTAAATAGCTTTTTTGATATGGATGACCAGCTAATAAATGAAGTAAACTCGTACCTTTCGTTTAAATTGGGAAACGAAACTTTTGCCGCACATGTCAATAATGTGATTAATATTTTAGAATTGACCAACATTACACCGGTTCCTCGATCACCTGAATACATGAAGGGCGTGATCAATTTAAGAGGTACTGTTTTACCCATAATCGATACAAGGCTAAAATTTGGGATGTCCGAAACTGTTTTTACTATAAAGACTTGCATACTTGTTCTTAATGTTAATATTGATGGTGAAAATGTATTAATTGGAGGTCTTGTTGATTCTGTACTCGAGGTTTTCGAAATTGATGTTAAAGACCTTCTCCCAATTCCCAGCATTGGAAAAAAATATAAAACGGAATTTATTAAAGGTTTAATTCGTTTAAATGAGGAGTTTGTAATTATACTTGATATCGATAAAATGTTGTCAATTGATGACGCAACCCTTATCATAGAATCGTCACATGTCGAAAATCGTGACGATTTAAACGAAAAAAAAGAAAATAAAAAATCAACTAAAAAAATCTAAAAAAACTAATAAAGAGTTCGAAGACCTTAAACAACTCAAATTATTAATTCCAAAATAATCCCCACCTAATATTAAATATTCAAATAAAAGTTTATGAGTGTAGGAACAAAAGATACCCCAAATATCCCCAAATTATTCATATTTAAAAAGAGTAGTTTGGTCATGCTTGTTTCTATATTATTATTTTTAATCATTAGTCAAAAAAGTATTTATGGACAGGCTATAAATGATCAGGATTATATTGAGCATATTGTTAAACAAGGAGAAACATTGTTTTCGATAAGCAAAAAATACAAAGTATATATAGATGAAATAATTGGTTCTCAAGATGTTATTTATATTGGACAAGTACTCAAGGTTCCGAAAAAATCAAGATATCAAGATATTCAAGTTATTACTAAAGATTCGCTTACGTCAAACAAATTGAGCGAAGTTCAAATTAATAATCAGACCAATAAAAATATCGAAATTTACAGAATTGAAAATGAGCTTAATGCAATTAAAAGCAACTATAATATTATTCAGAAACAACAAGATAGCTTATATCAAGTGATTTCTAGTTTGAAAAATAACACAGCAAAATTAAATGAGGTTGCGGTTGATCAAAAAGAATCAAAAAAAACCCCAAATAAGATATTTATAAATGCTGAATTAAGAACAAGATACGAATACCGAAATGGTTATGCGACCCTTCGGTTAGATGATTCAAAACCGGCAAATATTATTGCTCAACGATCACGTATTGTTTTTGGAACCAATGGAGATAAAATTAGTACAAAATTATCATTTCAAGATGTTAGAATATTTGGCGAGGTGCAAGTAAAGAAAGATGTTTCGACCACGTTTATTCACGAAGCATGGGGGCAGATTAATCTATCAAAAAACTTTAAATTTAAAATTGGTCGTCAATTGTTAAATTATGACGATTTCCGGCTTTTTGCGTCCACAAATTGGAATAATGTTGGTACCTCACACGATTTAATGCTCTTTGACTTTAATAAAAGTAATTTCAAGTTACACTTGGGTTTTGCCTATAATAATGACATTGAAAAAAATTTCGAAACGTTTTACCCGATTAAAAACTATAAATCAATGGGTTTTATTTGGATATCTAAAACAAGCAATCTATTTGATATTTCGCTGATAAATATTTTAGACGGAAATCAAAAAGATTCTTCAAACTATGTGGTATATGGTAGAAACACAATAGGGCCCAATGTTGCATTAAAATTGAAATCAATTGATTTAATTGCCTCTGGTAATTTTTATTATCAAAATGGAAAAGACAATACAGGAAAAGATATAAATGCACATTTTTATTCAGCAAAAATTAAAAAGAATTTTTTTAAGAATTATTCTACTACAATTGGTTATGACTTTTATTCGGGAACTGATGCACTCGATAAAGACAATAAAACAATCAATACATTCAACAAGCTTTATGGTGCCGGCCATAAATATTTAGGTAGTATGGACTATTTTACCGATACTTATACCCAAACTAAAAAAGCAGGAATATCTGACTTGTACCTATCGATTGATTTAAAGGTTACAAAACAATTGAGTTCAAATATTAGTGCACACTATTTTAATTTGGTCAATAATGTTATCGATCCCAAAACAACTGCACCAAATCAAACTGCTTTAGATAAATATCTAGGAACAGAAGTTGATTTCTTATTAAAATATAAGTATTCTGATGATGCAATTATCGAGATGGGATATTCTTTCTTAATTGCTTCAGAATCTATGGAAGTGATTAAAGGAGGTAATTCAGAAAATTTTAATAATTGGTTTTATTTAATGTTAACATTTACACCTACCATATATAATAATTAACAAATTACAAAACAATTTTAGCTATGAAAATAAATTTAAAAAATTGGAAATTAATCAATAAGATGTTAATTCCAATATCTTTAATCTCCCTAATTATTATGTTAGGTTTCTCGTTTTATTTTATAAATAGTGCAGATAAAAAAATATATAATTCGGCAAAAGAAAAAAGTGAAATAAATAAAGATAATATCTCTGGATTAATAAGAAGGGTATCTGCTAAAGCTTTGTTGATTGCCGATATATTTGCAAAGTCTGATATTGTAATTAATTCATATGCATTAGAAAATAATGCTTTAATTAGAGATAATTTAAGAGCAAATTTATCTCAACAAATGGCAGGAGTTAGATCGAACCCAATTGATGGTAAAGAATTTCAAATTCATTTTCATCAAAAGAATTCTATAAGTATTTGGCGTGCTTGGGTAGAAAAAGGAAAAGGTGATGGGGGAGACGATTTAACATCATATCGTCATTCTGTCAATCATATCAACAAAACTAAAACATCTGTTATGGGAATAGAAACAGGTGCTAAAGGCTTGTTCATTAGGGGTATAGCTCCGGTGTTTTTAAACAAAAACTTCGTAGGTTCTGTCGAACAGAATTACGATTTGAAAGCATTGTACAAACAAATTGTGCTAACAAAGCACGAAAATCTACTTGTGTACTTAGAAACAAACAACGCATCTGTTATTGATGGGGCATCTAATTATAAAAAAATTGGAAATTTTACCTTAGTTTCAAGTGCTAAAAATGATTCGGCATTTACCATTAGTCCGGAGCATTTAGATTCTGGGTTTAAAGAAGACTTTTTCGTAATTGAGGGTAATTTTGCGATCACAATTTTCCCTCTATTAGATTATAAAGGTACTGCAATAGGTGTAATCGTATATGAAGACGATATTTCGGATATTATTGTTGAATACAAAGAGAAGGAATTAACATCTATGATACTGATGTTATTGGTAATTATTTCAATAATATTAATCATTGTTTATATCGCTACAAAATTCACAGTAATTAAACCAATAGTTAATCTATTAAAATTCAATAACGAAATTGCAGCTGGTAACTTCAAGGTATCATTGGGCCAGACCGAATTTTCAAACGACGAGATTGGACAATTAAGTAAAGCCAGTGTTACGATGTTAGCCAAAATCAAAGAACTGATTACAGTTGCAAATCTTAAAGTAGAATACTTAAACAATATACCTACACCCATAATGGTGATTGACAAAGAGTTTAATGTTCAGTATGTTAATCCATCAGCAGCTAAAAGCACTGGACGAACTCAAGAAAATGCAATAGGTCAAAAATGTTATAATCTATTTAAAACAGGGCATTGTAATACTGCTAATTGTCAGTCGGCAAAAGCAATGGCAAATGATTCGGTTTTTACAAATGATACCAAAGCAAATCTACCAATTGGCGAAATACCTATTAGATATACAGGAGCACCACTAAAAGACGATCAGGAAAATATAATCGGTGCTTTAGAGTTTTTTACTGATATAAGTAACGAAATGCAAATTACTGATGGAATTGTTGGGATAGCCAACGATCTAAATAAAGGTC
>DYPF01000032.1:0-11164 GCA_020720105.1 Chloroherpeton thalassium | reverse complement strand
GAAATGCAAATTACTGATGGAATTGTTGGGATAGCCAACGATCTAAATAAAGGTCAACTAAAAAATAGATTAGACGACTCTATTTATGTAGGAAATTATAAAAGTATTGTTCAAGCCGTTAATCAGATTTTAGAAAATGTGATTACGCCTTTGACATTAATTTCGGAATATGTGGACAAAATATCGGTTGGTGATATGCCAAAACAAATTACCGAACAATATTATGGCGATTTTAATACAGTTAAAGAAAATATCAATAATCTAATATCTTCGCTTAACGAAATAACAGACAAAGCGATTCTTATGTCCGATGGAGATTTGACCATACAATTCAAAATGAGATCTTCTGAAGATAATTTAATGAGAGCTTTGCAAAATATGATTACTAAACTAAACGATGTGGTTTCCGAAGTAATAAGAGGTGCCGATAATATTGCATCAGCAAGTCAAGAAATGAGTGCTAATTCACAACAAGTGTCTCAAGGAGCATCAGAACAAGCCGCATCAGCAGAAGAAATTTCTTCGTCGATGGAGCAGATGAGCTCAAATATCCAGCAAAACACAGATAATGCACAGCAAACCGAGAAAATATCGGCAAAAGCCGCAAATGATATTATTGAGGGTAGTACCAATGTAAATTCAACTGTAGCATCAATGAAAGATATTGCAGAAAGAGTGTCAATAATAGGTGATATTGCATCGCAAACCAATATTTTAGCTCTTAATGCAGCTGTTGAAGCAGCCCGTGCAGGAGAATATGGTAGAGGTTTTGCTGTTGTGGCCGCAGAGGTTCGTAAACTTGCCGAAAGAAGCCAAAAAGCCGCAGGAGAAATAAATGAGGTTTCTCGTAAGAGTGTGAGTATTGCCGAGAAGTCTGGAGAATTATTAAAAGAAATTGTTCCTGATATCCAAAAAACCTCCAAATTAGTTGAAGAGATTACGGCAGCTAGTTTAGAACAGAATTCTGGCGCAGACCAAATTAATAATGCGATAAATCAATTAAACCAAGTTACACAGCAAAATGCTGCAGCTGCAGAAGAAATGGCTACAAGTTCCGAAGAATTATCGAGCCAAGCTGAGCAACTCAGGGAGATTATGGCCTTTTTCAATATTGGAGAAGAAAAATCAGTGGCAAAAGAAAAAATGATAAAATCTATTCCTAAAAAAACTGAAAAGTCATCACAAATAGTCAAATCAAATAAATCAGGTTTTAAATTAAATATGGGTTCGACAGACATTCATGATAGTGAGTACGAAAACTTCTAATTCAAAAAACACAAATTAGAATTTTTTAAATCTACTGGATTGGTAAGACCATTAGAAGTTTTATAAAGCATTTTTCTTCGGGTTTTACCATCCAGTAGTTAATTATTATATATAATTTAATGTCATATTTTATTATTATAGAAGTTTGATAAATAGTCACTTACACAAATAAAAAATAGGTCGAAGACCTTAATAAAAAAACATCGATCAAAAAAATATGGATTTAGAACAGCAAACTATTATATCTAATTGTACCCTCACAGATTCTCAGTTTTATAAGTTGAGTCATTATATTACTGAAAACTATGGAATTAAATTGCCATTGGAGAAAAAAGTCATGCTACAGAGTAGACTTCGCAAAAGATTGCTTGCTTTAAAATTACAAAGCTTTGCTGTGTATATTGAATATTTATTTCAGAATAAATCTGAGAATGAACATTTGATTATCGAAGTATCGACAAACAAAACAGATATGTTTAGAGAAATTCATCATTTCGAATATATCGCAAACGAATTTTTACCCAATTATATTTCCGAAAAATCACAAAACGAAGAATTAAAAATATGGAGTTCAGCATGTTCTAGTGGCGAAGAACCTTATACAACTGCTATTGTAATAGAAGAGTTCATGTTAAAGAATAGACCCATTAACTACCGTATCTGGTCTAGTGATATTTCGACTAAAATGATTCAGAAGGCATTTCTAGGAATATACAAAATGGACGCAATTAAGGATTTACCTCTCGAATTGAAAAAACGTTATTTTTTAAAAAGCAAAGATAAATTAACAAATAATGTAAGGGTTAAGCCAGAGATACGAAGTAAAGCCAAATTTATTTTATTAAATCTAATGGACAAAACATATGATGTTCCTTCCGATTTTGATATCATTTTTTGCCGAAATGTATTAATATACTTTAACAAAGAAACTCAAGAACAAGTGGTGGACAAATTAATAAATAAGTTAAAAAGAGGTGGAATACTTTTTATTGGACACTCTGAGTCACTAATGGGCATGCAATTACCAATCGAGATGATAAAACCAACAATTTTTAGAAAACTTTAATTAAAACGACTATGGCTGAGGAATTAAAAAAAATTATTGACGAACAAAAAGCATTAATCATTAGTTTAAATGAGAAATTGGCTATTTGTGAAGGTACTAAAAGTCACTTTATTTCAAACATCAGAAATGAAATAATAAATCCATTTGCGTCAATACATGGGCTGGCAAAGTTCATTATTCAATCTAAAAAGGAAGAGTGGAAAAAGGTAATATCGATAGCTTCTCTTATACATAAAGAATCTTTTATGCTCGATTTTCAGCTAATGAATATTTTTTCTGCAGCAGAGCTAGAAAGTGGAGAACTCGGCCTGAATTTTTACAAATCGAATTTAAATGAATTAATAATCAGCGAAATAAACAATTATAACACTTTCGCAAAGAAAAGAAAAATTCAAATCATTTTAAATTTACAATTTGATTCAGACATGTTAGTGGTAACAGATTTATCAAAAATTAAAATAATATTTGTTAACCTATTAATGAACGCTATCAACTTTAGTAAAGATGAATCGAAAATAAATGTGGAGTGTATTGTAGATTCCAAAAACATTTATTTATCAGTTACTGATTACGGCGAAGGTTTATCGGAAGATAGTAAGCAACTTATTTTCGAACGTTTTTCGAAAGCAAACTCCGAAATTAACTCGATAAATTCAGGTTTGGGAATTGGATTGTCTGTTGTGGCTGGATATATCGAACTATTTAATGGAGAATTAAAACTTGAAAGCGAAAAGAACAAAGGGAGTAAGTTTATGGTCAATATTCCAATACCCGATATTCAAACCAATGGCTTAGATATGGCACAATCAGAAAACGAGATATTTTTTGAAGATGAGTTATTCTAGTAAGTATTATGTATAATTTAACACCCTATTTTATTAATCTACGAGATGAATACATTGTCAGTTACTAAATCAAGAAATAGGTCGAAGACCTTAAAATAATTGCATGACCGATCCTAACACATATTATTTATTACCTTCTCAAATATTTGTTGCAAAGTCATATTACAATGTGGTGACTGTTTTAGGCTCTTGTGTATCAATTTGTCTATGGGACAATGTCAATAAAATTGGTGGAATGAATCATTTTATGTTGCCATTGTGGAATGGAAATGGTTTGGCAACACCGAAATTTGGAAATATTGCCACTGAAAAATTAATTGAAAAAATGATAAAAGATGGCAGTCAATTAAGATATATGAATGCTAAAGTTTTTGGCGGTGGAGATGTTTTGTCTACAGAAAGTAAAATTTTTAATATTGGGCAAAGAAATATCGAAATTGCAGAAAAACTACTTTCTGAATTAAAGATTCCGATTATTGCTAATAGTGTTGGCGGTAAACAAGGACGGAAAATTATGTTCAATACTAACGACGGTACTGTAAAGCAAAAATATGTAGCGTCAACGTGTAGTCCTAATTTCATAAACCATAATACTTTGGATAAATGATAAACGTTTTAATTGTAGATGACTCAGCAGTAATGAGGCGAACATTAGTTGAAATTTTATCAAGCTCTAAAGAAATTAAAGTGATTGGGATAGCATCTGATCCTTTTGTCGCCGCAAAAATAATTTCTTTAGAAGTTCCTGATGTCATTACATTGGATGTTGAAATGCCACATATGGATGGTCTTACCTTCTTAAAAAAAATAATGTCTCAACATCCTATACCAACAGTCATTATTTCTAGTTTGACAACAGAAGGAAGCTTATCGGCAATAAGAGCATTAGAGTACGGAGCCGTTGAGATTATTCCAAAACCCAGAATGGATTCGAAAAAACATTTGAACGATTCAAAAAATCAGATTATCGATGCGATTTTTGCTGCTGCAATGTCAAAGGTTAAAAGAATTAAAGATAGTGATATCATTAAACCTAAGCTCTCGGCCGATGTAATTATTTCAAAAAAGGCCAATTTAAGCATGGTCGAAACTACCGATAAAATTATTGCTATTGGGGCATCGACTGGAGGGGCCGAAGCTATTCGCAAAATCCTGTCTTCATTACCCGAAAATGCTCCAGGGATCATTATTGTTCAACACATGCCAGAACTATTTACCAAATCGTTTGCAGATGGATTAAATAAAATCTGTAGAATAACCGTAAAAGAAGCAGAAAATAATGATTCCGTTATACCCTCTCGGGCTTTAATTGCACCAGGAAATAAGCATTTGTTGGTTAAACGTAGTGGGGCTCGATATTATGTGGAGATAAACGATGGCCCACTTGTTAATAGACACCGTCCTGCTGTTGATGTCTTATTTAGATCCGTTGCTCGGTATGCAGGTCAGAACGCATTAGGTATTATTTTAACAGGAATGGGTGATGATGGAGCAAAAGGACTTCTGGAAATTAGAGAGGCAGGAGGGACCACAATTGGTCAGGACGAAGCCTCATCTATTGTTTATGGAATGCCTAGAGTCGCATTTGAAAATGGAGCTGTAATTGATCAATATCCACTCGATGATATTTCAGCTAAAATTATGAACTTTATAAAAAAATAAGGTATTCAACCTATTTATAGGTTTTGTAATTGACAATTTATCATAAGTTTAGTTTAATAAAATACGACGTTATATTATTCAAAGTACTTAGATTTAAAAAATGAAAAACGCACTTCAAAAATATCATATTTATATACTTGCTCTAGGCTTATTATTGGGTTTTGTAATTTATCTTTTATTTTATTTCAGTTCATTTGTTTTTATTAAAACAGAACCCGATATCATTATATGGATCAATCTTCATAAAAGTAATTATCTCCTTTGGCTGATTGATTTAATTCCAATTCTAACCATTTTAGCTTCTGAAATTATTTTTAACCTTATAAAAAATAAAGACAAATTATCAGAACTATATCAAATAGAATTGACTAAGAAGAAGAAGATTTTTAAACTCCTTCAGCTTTTAAAAACGGAAAAATACATTATAAGCACAAGTGAAATAACAAAAGATGAAACCAATGAAGTTCTTATTTATAATATTCAAGAAAAATTATTAAATGATAATTCAAAAAAATCAATCACACAGAAAGAAGATGAAATTCGACATTGGAAATCAACTGGAATTGTTCAAATAGGGGAGATACTGAGAACTGAACAAGAAAATATTGAGTTACTTAGTACTAAAATTTTATACTTTCTAATTCCCTATTTAAACGCCCAACAAGGCGGGATATTTCTTGTCGATAGCAAAAATAATAATTTAAAATTAGCGGCAAGTTATTCGTTTAATAAGGAACGAATGCAAAAAAAGTACTTCGACTTTGGAGAAGGCTTGGTGGGGGCATGTGCCATTGATAAAAAAACACTTTTTTATTCTGATGCTCCATTCGATTTTTATAAAATATCTTCAGGCATAGGAAGCGCAAATCCTCAAAGTGTTTTGATAATCCCGATTTTACTCAATAGCCAAATTGAGGGGGTGATCGAAATTGCTTCATTCTATAAAATTGACCCTTATAAAATCGAGTTTGTTGAGAATCTTTCCGAAAAAATAGCTACATCTTTACAAATAATAAGTTCAAATTTAACAACAAAAGCTTTACTAAAAACGGCTCAAGAACAATCGGAGATATTAGCTCAAAAGGAAGAAGAATTGTTAAATACCATTATCGAAATAAAAGAAACTCAAGAAAAGGCTCACATTCAAAGCCAAGAATTTGAGCAGTTTGCAGATGCTGTCAATATTGCAATGATTCGAGCTGAATGCGATAAAGATGGAAGTATAGTCTTTGCTAATCAATCATTTCTCAAACCAATGTTATTCGAAAAATTTGAAGAGGTTGAGAAACGAAAAATTTGGTCTTTTGCAGACGAAATTAATGTAGCTAAACTAAAAGAAATTTGGAATAAATGTATTATTGATCATATTCCTTTCGAGGGTGAGATTAAATATTTGAACCAAAAGGGAGAGGACGTATGGCTATATTCTACTATTGTACCAAAAAAATCGGCAATTGGAGAGGTTACTAGTTTAATTCTTCTAGCATCAGATATTACACTCGAAAAACAAAAAAGTTTAAATGATAGAGCTCAATTAGCAGCAATTAACTTATCTTTAATGCGAGCAGAGCTTTCTTATCAAGGTATTGTTTTGGACTGTAACGAAAGATTTGCTAAAAATTTAAAAATGCAAACTTCACAAATTATTGGAAACAATATTACCAAATTAGTTTCACAAGATAAAATTGATCTGCTTGTTCTAATGTTTGAAAAAATAAAAGCTAAAAACACATATCGTGGTATAATGGAATTTGTTAATTCGGATGGAGATACAAAATGGTTTCAAGGGGCAGCCGCAACTGTAAAAGATGACAAAGGAGAGATTCTTAAAATAATTTATATTGCATCCGATATTTCAGAACAAAAGATTTTGGAAATAGAAGCCATTAAACAAGCCGAGATATTAAAAGTTCAGGATCAACAACTTCTCGAATCTCAAGCCATTTTAGAGACTAAACTTGAAGAGACAAGAGCTGAAATGATTTTACAATTTAAAGAAATTGAAACTATTAAAGTTAGAAATGAATTGACGCTCGAAGGTATGTTAGATGCTATTCTGACATTTAATCAAGATGGAACAATTGTCTTTTTCAACAGAGCTGCTGAGGACTTGTGGGGCTATAATAAAAAAGAAATTATTCATCAGAACATTAAAATCCTATTTTCGGAAAATTCAATATCGAGTGATGATTTTGTTCAACGTATGGTTAATCCAAACATGGATAAACGAATAAGTGTTCGTCAAGAAATTTTAATATTAACTAAAGATCAAATTGAAACTTCTGTATTGGTTCTAATATCTCAAGCTGAAGTAAGCAATTCAAAAACATACACCGCTTTTGTTCAAAATATCGAAATGGAATTATTTTAGAGTTTGCCAATTATAAACATAAACATAAATAATGAATCAAGACATTCAAATAGATATTGCTAGCTTGATGAACAAAGGCCCCATGGTCATGTTTCTATGGAGAAATGAAGCCAATTGGCCTGTCGATATGGTTACAGATAATGTTGAAGCATTATTGGGGTATTCAAAAGAAAGTTTCTTAAATCAAATCATAAACTATAATCAAATCATACATTTTGACGACATCAAAGTTGTAAAACAAGAAGTTGAGTGGTTAAAAAACTCTAAATCAAATTATATTGAGCATCAACCATATCGAGTTAATACCAAATCAGGACATATTAAATGGATTAAAGATTATACAGTTGTAGTAAAAGATAATAAAAATAAAATAACTCATTTCCATGGGGTTATATACGATTATACCGATGAAAAAAACAAAGAAATCCAGATTTTAGAACAGAATAATTTATTATTTAATAAAAACCAAGAATTAAAGGTAAACGAACTTAAATACAGATTATTATCTAATATTGCCTTCGAGGGTATCGCATTTGTAAAAGATGATATTATAATTGAAGTTAACGAACCGTTCACTAAAATATTTGGATTTAAAAGTAATCAGGTCATCAACAAAAGTCTTTTTGAAACCATATTATCGCCTCGTTTTATTCAAGCTTATAGAGCATTTATAAAAGGTAACAAATCTTACCTCGAAATACAAGGAATAACAAAAAACGGGAAATTAATAGATTTAGAAATAGAAGCCAAAAGTACTTTTCTAGTTGACGATTATATTTTAGTTATTTCATTTAAAGATATTGGAAAACGAAAAAAAGAACAGAATCAATTTAAAATACTAAATTTAGCGATGGAGCAAGTTGCTAGTACGGTTGTAATTACAAACTTAAAAGGAGAAATTGATTATGTAAATTCAAATTTTTGTAAAATTACAGGGTACACAAAAGAAGAAATAATTGGCAAATTTGTCGATGTGTTAACTTCGGCAAATTCTCCAAAAGGTTTTTTCTCGAATATTTTGGAAATATTGAGAAATGATGAAGTATGGAGAGGAGAATTTTTTATTACACGGAAAGATGGTTCAATTTATTATGTATCAGCTACAATTTCTCCCATTATTAGTAATGATAATACTATAATTGGATATTTGTCTATCCAAGAAGATATCTCTGAGAAGAAACGTCAAGAAAAAGAACTATACATAGCAAAAGAAAGGTACAAGTTGTTGTCTGAAGCGACAAATGAAGCTGTATTTATAATACAAGATGGGAAAATTGTGGATGTCAATACCGCATGTATAAATTTGACTCAATTCTCATACAAGGAGCTTATCGATAAAAATCCAATCGATTTTATTGTCGATGAATATAAAGAAATAGCAATAGATAATTTTAAAAATAAAAAAGATGCCCATTACGAATCCGTTGCTTGCAAAAAAGATGGTACTAAGATAGATGTCGAAATAACGGGTAAAAATTTTACTTATCATGATGAAAATTATAGAATTACAACAGCTACCGATATAACAGAACGTAAAAGCCTATATAGACAAATGGAAAAACTGAAAGTTGCAATTGAGCAATCTGCAAATTCAGTAGTTATTACCAATGCAAATGGCGATATTGAATACGCCAATTCAAGTTTTACAAAAAACTCAGGTTTCACATACGACGAATACATAGGGAAGAATCTCCGAATAATTAAATCGGGCTTACATAACGACCTGTTTTACAAAAATTTATGGCAAACCATTACTAATGGTCAGAAATGGGAGGGAGAAATTATAAATAAAACAAAACTAGGAACATTGTATAACGAGTATTTAACAATTACTCCTATCATCGGTGGAAATGGTAAAATTTCAAATTTTATTGCGATAAAGGAAGATATCACGAAAAAGAAAAAAACCGAAAATGAATTAATACAAAGTAACGAACGCTTTAAACTTCTCTCGAAGGCAACCTCCGAAGGCATTTTTATTATTGATAATGGGAAAATAGTTGATGTAAATGATGCGGCTATTGAAATGACCGAATATTCGTATAATGAATTAATTGGAATATCTCCTTTTGACTTAATAGAAAACAATAATAAACCAAAAGACAAATCGTTTTTTAAAAAGAGTTTTAACGATTCATTTAAAAATATTTATACAGCAATTACAAAGAATGGAAATAAGTTAGATATTGAAATTGAAAATAAATCGTTTATATATAACCGAATACATTATAGAATTATACGTGCAAAAGACGTAACAAAGCGTCTAGAATATAAAAGACAATTTGACGATCTTGAAAAGTCAATATTTGTTAAAATGCAAGAAGCACAAGAAAACGAAAGATTGAGACTTTCAGCCGATTTGCACGATGGAATTGCACCCGATTTATCTACTATAAAACTATATTTAGACACATTACATTACTATTATAATACCCCAGAAACCCACAAAATAATAGAAAAAGCGAATGAAATTATTACTCAAACCATTATCAACTTAAAACAAATATCAAAGTCATTATGCAATACGATTATTAAAGATTTTTGTATAGAAAAAAAAATAAAGACATTTATCGATGATTTGGTGCTCAGTAAAGTTGAAATAGTTTTTATTTCAAATTTGGAATCAAATCGATATACTAATGCATTTGAGATGTCAGTTTATTTTATTCTTAAAGAATTGATTAATAATTCATTAAAACACTCTGGAGCTCAACATATCATTCTCGAAATTGAAAATAATCTCAACCAATTAACAATTTCTTTTAAAGATGATGGATGTGGATTCGAAATAGATAGCTATCTAAATATTACCTCCAATATAAATCATTTTGGAATTCTCAATATTTTTAAACGAATCGAGTCTTTTGATGGTAACTCTCAGTTTAAATCGAAACCAGGAAAAGGTGTTAACATTATCATTGAATTTGAAACTTCAAAATTTTTACAATTCGAAAACTTTTAAAATCGAACAGTCTATTGCAAAATATTATTCTATTTCAAATTATATTTTTGTATGTATTTCTGGTGAGGAATGTAAATAGCTTAGACAATATTAAAACAAATATTTAGGCCCATGAAAAATAAATATAATATTATGATTGTAGACGATCATAAAATATTCAGAGAGGGTTTGCATCTGTTATTAAGTCATTTCCATTTTGTTGGTAAAATATACGAAGCCTCAAATGGTTGGGAATACCTTTCTTTAATAGAGGAAAATTTACCAGATGTTGTGTTGATGGACATAAATATGCCTATTATTGATGGAATAGAAGCAACAAAATTATCAAAAGAAAAATTTCCAAATATTAAAATAGTGGCCTTAACAATGCACGGGGATGTGAATTACTATCAAAAGATGATGGAACTTGGAGCAAGTGGATTTATTGATAAAAACACAGATAGAAGAGAGTTAGAAATGGCATTATTAAAAATTCTAAATAATGAGACCTATATAACGCAAGATATTTTAATTAGAATTATAAAAAATCTCGATTATTCTAATATTGAAGTCCCAAATAATAGCGAACAATTCTCTGATAGAGAGCTTGAAATATTAAAGTTATTAGCCGAAGGATATACCACAAAAAATATTGGCGAGAAGTTGTTTATAAGCCATAGAACAGTTGAACGTCATAAAGAAAATATGTTACGCAGGTCAAATACCAATAACACGTTGAATCTTGTTTTATTCAGTTTACGACATAAAATTATTCAATTGTAGCGGCTTGTAATTTCTTATATGTGGTTGAATCATTAATTCTAGAAGAAATTGGTTCTAAGCGTAAATTATTTAAGGATTCCATCAATAACTCTTTTTGATGGATAGAATATAAGATGATATTGATATTTACAGAAACCATTTGTATTCATTTACGTTCAAGATACAGTTTATTGATATCCAAAAGTAAAAAATATGTGGTTAAAAAGTAGTGTATTAGCTGGCGGACTTGT
>DYPF01000259.1:2371-3326 GCA_020720105.1 Chloroherpeton thalassium | reverse complement strand
AGGTTTTCACAAAGAGCCGCAAAGAAATACAGACATTAATTTAGTACATATTCCTTAATACAACTTTTACTCAACATATTCCGTAATATGAATTTTTTTGAAGTCAAATTTTAAATTATATTTATTTGTTAATTCAACTTTACGAAGTTAAAAATAACTTACAAAAAATAACAAAAATCAGATAAAAAAGTATATATTCTTTTTAGAATATATACTAAATAATTAAATTTTAGACAATTAAATAATAATTAACCATTTCTGTTAGTGTTATGAGATAACTGTAAAGCTATCAAAAAAAAAATCAGTTTTTCAAAAATGATTCCACTCCTAAAAGTCATTTGTACGTCTTTGCGAGGTTTTTGCACCGAAGCAATCTGTTATATAACAACAGTCTGAGATTGCTTCAATATCATTCGCAATGACGATTTAGACTTTTAGTCGTGTCGTCATTAATAACAATTAAAACTTACTTATTTTATTAATAATAGTTTTATTTTCGGTTTCAATAATAATAAAATATATTCCAGATGGTTGATTACTAATATCTATTTGTAAATTATTGTTTTTTACTATTGTAACAAGAATTTGCTTTCCATAAATATTAGTAACTTTTACATTAGCTTGAATATTACAATTTAAATTGAAAATTCCATTCGAAGGATTAGGATAAACATTATGTAAAACATTGGTATTTTCAAAAATAGAAGTAGAATTTACATTGTTTATTATTGTTTGCAATTCTTCTAACGTTAAAAATCCATCAACATCGTCTTCAATAGCTACTTTATATTCATCTAAATTTTCAATTATTAAGTTGATGATACCAAGTTCATCTAACATTCCAATAGTTAAATCGGTAGCGTTATCGCTTGTTGCCATGATGTTTATTTCGCCAAATATATTTCCTAAATCAATTATTGTTTGAAGTTCTTCAATAGTTACAACACCGTCAGCT
>DYPF01000259.1:0-2271 GCA_020720105.1 Chloroherpeton thalassium | reverse complement strand
TTGTAAGAAGAGAAGCATCGTCATTAACTGCCATTGTGTTAATTTCGGCAAGAGCATTTCCTAAATCAATTATTGTTTGAAGTTCTTCAATAGTTACAACACCGTCAGCTAATTCGGTGAAAAGAATGTAAAAATCAAGATTTTCAGTAATAACGTTTGTAACATCAAAATTATTTATATAAGTAATTGTAAGAAGAGAAGCATCGTCATTAACTGCCATTGTGTTAATTTCGGCAAGAGCGTTACCACCATCAATTATTGTCCAATTGTGGTCATTTGTTAAACTTTGGTGTGAAGTTACACCGTTAATATATTGACTGTTGCCGGCATGAAAAATTACATTAGGTTTAACCATTTGGGCTGCCCAACTTATTAATAGAGCATCGTAGTTCGCTATTGATAAAGGTACAGAAGCGCCAAAAAACATATTTGACATATTAGTAACATTACTCACATTCCATTCATTTAGTGGTTGATTAAAGATGCCATATCCGAACATATTTGTCATATCAGTAACACTACTTACGTCCCATTCATTAAGCGGTTGGTTAAATGCAGTCCCTGCAAACATACTTGACATATCTGTAACACTACTAACGTCCCAGTTATTGAGTGGTTGAATAAAATCACTACCGACAAACAACCCGCTCATTAAAGTAACTGTACTTACATCCCAATTATTTATATCTTCTTGATTAAATTCACTATTAGAAAACATAAATGACATATTAGTAACACTACTAACGTCCCAATCATTAAGCGGTTGGTTAAACGGACAATATTGAAACATAGTACGCATATTTGTAACTTTGCTAACGTCCCAAGAATTGAGAGGTTGATTAAATATAGAATATCCAAACATATTTTCCATATTTTCAACATTACCTACTTCCCAGCTATTTATATCCTGATTAAAAGAAGTTGCGCCATAAAACATACTTTCCATAGTAATAACATTACTTACATTCCAGCTTTCAAGCGATTGATTAAAAGATGTAGCGTTTGAGAAAGTACCATTCATGTTGAGAATATTAGTTACATCCCAATTATCAAGTGGTTGATTAAAAGATGTAGCATTATAAAACATTAAAGCTAAATTAAGCAAACTACTTATATCCCAATTATTTACATTTTGATTAAAGTCAGTAGCATTACTAAAAATTCCAGACATATTGGTTACATTACTTACAGTAGAACCTGTTCGTTCCCAATTTCCTATTGGTTGATTAAAATTACTTGCACCATCAAACAAGAAAGACATTTTCGTAACAGCACTGGTATTCCAATTACTTATATCATCGTTAAAATTTGTGCAACCGGCAAACATATTACTAATATCAGTTACTGTTGCAGGTAAATTATCGGGTATTTCAGAAAGGTTTGAACAATAATAAAATGCTTTTGATAAATCTACTAATTCAAAATTGCCCCAACTTAAAACTTTTATAAGAGACGTATATCTTTGGTCCTGATAACCTGTTATGCCAAATCCTGTTAGTGAACCTGTTAAAGTTATTGTATGTTCGCCTATTGTACTAAAAATATGAGAAACAGGACCAGCGTATGTTTCAGGTTGGTTTGCCGAACCATCTCCCCAGTCTATAACAACATCAACATTACCTTTTAATGGTATTATTATTTCTTGATTCTCTGCTGTAGTTGTGAAAACGAGTTGCATTGGTTGCAAAAGTGTTTCAAAAACATATTGTTCGCCATAACTTGTACCATTAGTATTTGTAGCATAAGAACGAACATAATATGTTGTACTGCCGGTCAAACCTGTTATGTTACTAACATAAGTGCCTATACCACTTCCGTCAGTTGTAAAACCAGAATTTGTTGTTATTGTTGGGTTTGCCGAAGTGTGCCATACTACACCTCTTGAAGTAACATTATTTCCACAATCGGTTATGATTTCGCCTCCGGTAGTTATTGTTGTTGCAGTTATTCCGGTAACAGGTATAGTATTAATAACAGTTAAATTAGTTAGACCTAAATCGCTAATATTCCAGTTGTTTGTTGCATTTGTTAAAATTGCTCTTGCTGAAGTTGAAGCACAAGAGTATTTACTATTGCCACCGCTAAAATTCACACCCGATTTTACAGTTTGTAATGCCCAACCGTTTAAAATTGCATCGTAATTCGCAGTAGATAGAGTTATAGCATTAAACATTTGACCCATATAATTCACGTTGCTAATATCCCATGTTCCAACAGCTTGATTAAATGCGTAAGCTTGATTAAACATATTCTCCATACTTGTAACATTAT
>DYPF01000031.1:11656-19870 GCA_020720105.1 Chloroherpeton thalassium | reverse complement strand
TTTCTTTTTGAGTGAATACTTTTTCTTTTTAACTATTAAATATTATTATTCTGGGAAGTGTTTTTTTCTTATAATTAATAATTTATAACTAATAATTTATTGTTTATTATAAGTTAATAATAAAAAAAATACCACGTGTAATTCAACAAGAGGTATTCATAAATGCTTATAAACTATTAGCAATTAGTTTTAGAATGGTCTGATGTAATAAGTTAATTAATATATTGAATATTATTCCTTGAACATCTCTTTAACAAATTTATTCCTTACTACCTGTAAAAAAAATCCCCCAAATATAAGTTTGGAGGATAGTGTATGTATCAGTAGTGAAGAATTATTCTTCTTCATCAGTATGTTTCTTGTAATTATCCATCAATTCTTGTTGAACAATTGGTGGAACTTGTTGATATTCAGCAAATTCATATTCAAATGTTCCTTTTGCTTGAGTAATTGACTTCAATGATGAATAATATTTATCCAATTCAGCCAAAGGCATTTTAGCACGGACGATTTGAACTTTACCTTGCACATCAATACCTAAAATTACACCACGGCGAGTGGGCAAATCGCTCATAATATCACCAACATATTGCTCAGGAACAACTATGCTTACATTGTAAATTGGCTCGAGAATCTTAGGAGCAGCGGCAACGAAAGATTCTTTGAAAGCATTACGACCAGCAGTTTTAAATGCGGCTTCGTTTGAGTCAACTGGGTGCATTTTACCATCATAAACATAAACGCGAATATCGCGAACAAATGAGCCAGTGAGCGGTCCGAATTCCATTTTTTCCATTATACCTTTCAAAATTGCAGGCATAAAACGAGCATCAATCACACCGCCAACTATACAGTTGATATATTCAATATTACCACCCCAATTCAGAGTTTGCAGGTCACGTCCTCTAACAGTAATATCACTTGGATCAGGAGCACCTTCCACATAAGGTTCAATATGAATATGAACTTCAGCAAATTGACCAGCACCACCAGATTGTTTTTTATGGCGATAGCTGGATCGGGCTGATTTAGTGATAGTTTCGCGATAAGGAACACGTGGTTCAATAAATTCAGCTTCAACTTTAAATCTATTGCTCAATCTCCATTTTGTTAATTGTAATTGTTGATCACCTTGGGCAAAAAGTAAAGTTTGTCGCAACTCTGGAGAATGCTCAACAATCAAAGAAGCATCTTCGATAGCAATTTGATGTAAGCTTGTACCAACTTTTTCTTCTTCACCTTTAGTCTTAGGCACAACAGCTACGCGGATTTTTTGAACAGGATAAACGATTTTAGGATAAGAAACTTCAAAACCTTTGGTATGGAAAGTATCGTTAATATGAGTGTTCTTCAATTTAACAGTTGCTCCAATATCCCCGGCTTGGATTGAAGGAAGTTCTTCACGATTTTTACCACGAATAGAGAAAACTTGGCTAAACCTTTCAGCAGAACTGCGAGTGTGATTAATTAATTCCATCCCTGAATGAACACTGCCAGTTATAACCTTGAAGAATGTTAATTCGCCTAATTTAGGATCGGAATACATTTTATAAATAAATAATGAAGTATTGCCATTAGAATCAACATTCACAACTTGATCTTCATTTGATGTATAAGTAAATTTATCTGCAGCTGGGAAATCATTTACTATGAAATCAAGGAAACTGTTTGTACCGATATTTAATTTTGCAGAGGCAACAAATACCGGAAATACTTTACCATTAAGAAAAGCATTCTTAAATCCTTCTTCCAAATCTTGATGAGATAAATCACCTTCGTCAAAGTACTTTGTCAACAGATCTTCATCTGATTCGGCAACTGCTTCCACAAGTTGATTTCTCATTTCTTCAGCTTTTTTCTTTAAATCTGCAGGTATTTCTAATTCATTATATTTTCCGTCAGGAGTAAATTCCAATAATTTCATTATGGATAAATCAATGATTTTGTTAAATCCATTACCTGGATTAACCGGATACTGCACTGGAGCAACATTCACACCATAAGCATCCTTCATATTAGCAAGAATTTGGTCAAAATCAACTTTCTCACCATCCATTTTATTCAATAAAAATGCAAATGGTTTGGTTAAGTCTCTATTGCGAATTACTGCTATATCAGTATTGAAATCAATTCCATTAACAGCATTTACAAAAATTATTGAAATATCTGCTGCATACATACTACTTTTAGCTTCGCCAACAAAATCTTCAGTTCCAGGAGCATCAATAATATTAACTTTAGTATTATTCCACTCTAAATACACTGGAGCCGAAAAAATTGAATAGCCTTTTTCGTGCTCGAGTTCGATAAAATCGGATACTGTATTGCTGTCCTCCACAGTTCCTTTACGGTTGATTACACCTGATTGATATAAAACGGATTCGGTAAAAGATGTTTTTCCCGAACCGCTTGTCCCGATGAAGACAAGATTCCTAATATCTTTTGCTTCATATACTTTCATTGATTACCTCAAATAAATATTATTTTAAATTATTCTCAAAATTTGTTAGATATAAATTTGTAAATTAACAAAAAATTAATTATTAGAATAATAAAATTGTTCAAAAATTCAAAATATTTATATATAGAATCCTAAAAAAAAATTAGTCTTACTTAAATTGCAACTTTATCAAATTTATAAGTGTTTCGCAAAGAATAAATTCGTTGGTTATGGTAATTATCCGATGAATAAGCAACCTTAAAATCAAATCCATCATAGGGTTAACCTATGGTTGATGGATGTTTTGTTGTAATTCTTCACCCACGAATAAATTCGTGAACTTTGGATTAGCATTTACTCGTAATTTATTCTTAATTTTGTAAGAATTAATTTGAAAAGGTGAAAATAATGCTCAGACCAGATTGGGATCAATTATATATAACTCTATGCTATTTGGTAGGTATGCGTAGCAAAGATCCAATGACTCACGTTGGCTCGGTAATCGTAGATAGTGATAATGTTTTGGTTTCAACTGGTTACAATTCCCTCCCAAGAGGTATGGAAATTGACCGAGATGAAAAAAGAATAAGTCGCGACAATGGCGAAAAATACTTCTGGGTAGAACACGCCGAAAGAAATGCAATTTATAATGCCGCAAGGCGAGGAACAAGCCTGAAAGGTTGTAAACTATATGTGCCTTGGATGCCTTGTGCTAATTGTGCAAGGGCAATTATCCAAACCGGTATTTCTGAGGTAATGATTCATCAAAATGGGCAAGATTTCTACGACCAAACTACAAAAGGTGATATGAAACCAGCTTATAATCGCACCTTAACTATGTTTCTTGAGTCTGGCGTCAAAACCCGATTTATTACTTGTGATGTTGTAAATCCAGAGATTTATATGAATGGAAAAGTTCTACCAGCAAATGTTTATTTAAATAGTAATTTGATAAACGAATAATAAGCAAAAGTTAAACTTTAAAATCCATACAAATATTTGTCTATTTAATTTTTAATTAATAAATATTCTTTGTGATTAAGGATTATTCTATCTAAAAATTGGATTCCTTATTATAACATTATCGTTTAAAAGAATCTATTATATTGTCAAAAATTACTCGCCATTTTTTGCTATTCATTAATTTACGAGCTCCTTTTTCAATTGCTTGCTCGCTTGGGAATAGACTATCAATTGTATCGAAAGCCAAACCAATTCCCCACCCCAAAATTGGGAATATTGCCCAACTAAATGTACCAGATGTAATAAAGTTAATTGCAACAAGAAATGAATTGATAATACCATAAGCAGCCAAATGCTTGTAATAATCGTGTTTTTTACGGGATTTCCAAATCAGTTTGGCATTTTCAAATTCAGAAAAGGTTAATTCATCATTTATTGATTTCCGCAAAAGTGATGGGTCAATATTCAATTCATCTGCAATTTTAAATAATTCAGATTCGGAAAGAAAATCACTATTCAAAGATGAACTTTCAATTGCTCTTCGCAGGATTCTATCCACTTGTTGTTTATTATAATAGTTTTCGTTCATAATTTTTCTTATTTAACTATACTAATTGCTTGTTTTTTAATTACTTGACCCTGTTCAGTAATAATTAAAATGTAGAGTCCTTGCTCCAAATTACTTATTGGGATAGAGAAAATCTCCATATTTGTTAATTGATTGGAGTAAATTATTCTTCCTAAATAATCGTAAAGTATTACTTTGCCATCATTTAGAAATTCTTCAATTCTAATAACTATTTCATTATCATAAATTAAATATTCTGCTAAATTATTATTATCTTCAAAAATTGAATTTTCTTTAAGTGTTTTCACGGAAGCAACTTGCAGCAAAGACCTGACAATACTACCATTATTTATGTAAATAGTATCAATTTCAATATTATCAATTAAATAAGATTGATTTTTTTCGTTTAATATCAAAACTGAGTCTATCAACTTACCATCACTCAGCTTAAAAGTAATATTCACAGGAACATCACGGAAAATTCCCCAGTTTTCGAGCTGAACTTGATTTATCACAATTTTTTTAGAATAATCTTTTCCTTCAATTGTATCTACAAATAACTCGACATCCAATTTTGGATAACCAATTCCGTAAATCCACTGTTCGAAAAATTCGGATAAATTTAAACCCGATACATTCTCAAAGTGCTGCTGAGCCTTCAATATGTCCATATTCTGATACTGAAAATCGGAAGTATATTGCCTAAGTGCTTGAAAAAAAACAGAATCACCTAATTTATATCTCAACATACCCAGAATTATCGCACCTTTATAATAAATCGTTGTAGGATAATTACTTACATCACTTCTATCAAAATTATATAAAGGTATATGTCCCTCGCTTGGAATAATATAATTAATGTAATTTGATAACTTAGTTTGTTGCTCGGTAATGTATGCTGAATATCCGAACATATATTCTCGCCAAAGCGATTCGGAATAGGTTGCAAAAGATTCATTCAGCCAAGCATCTCGATAATCATAAGGTGTTACAGAGTTGCCAAACCATTGATGAGACATTTCGTGTGCGGCGGTCAAGTTCATACTATCTTTCTTGGTATAAATATTTTTAGCAAGATTTTTATCAAAGTTTATCATTGTTTGGCTTTCCATCGAACCAATTGGAGTAAGGACATAGCCGAGCGACCTAAATGGATACCCTTTTAGTAAATTGCTATAAAAATGAAGCATTTCTGGTGTTAATTTAAAAGCATAAGTAGCGGCAACCGAATCCTTTTCTTTAGCATAAACATAAATTGGAATACTATTTATTATTAAAGTCTGCATTGTATATTTCGCTATAGAAAATGTTAAAAGGTAAGTTGCTGTAGGATAATTCATAACAAAATGATGATATTTTTTTCCATTTTCTTCACGAATTGATTTGTCTCCATTAGAAGCAATTTCGTAATCTTCAGGCAAATAAAAATCTGCATAAAATAATGCTTTATCCGATGGATGATCGTAGCAAGGTAGCCAATGTTGAGTGGTGCTTACATAATTATTCCGAAAACCAACACCCAATGCAAATAGAGTGGAGTCTGAATAATGTACCCCACCCCAAGCATTTTTTCCACCTTCATTTGTCATATTTCCAGAATAATATATCAACAAATCTACTGTGTCCTTGTTGTCTGAACTTAGTGGAGAGATTTCATAATGATAATCAGCACCGCTCTCTTCGCCAACTATTTGATAATCAACAAGTTGCGAATTGTAAAAGATAGAATCAATGCTCAATCCTCTTAAATGAAAATAAAACTTGCTTGTATCAGTTCGGTTTGTCCAAATAAATTTTATCAAGTTTCGGGCATTTATTTCCTTTGATGGCAAATCAACAAAATGTATAGTAGGTTGATAAGATAATACATCAAAATCTTGCTGAACAAACTCTGTTGGAGTTGAAATCACCGATAGTAATTTGTTCTTATCGTTAATCGGTTTGCTTAATGCAGAAGTGATGTTTACTGCCAAAACAAGCAGAATTAAAGTGTATTTATTAATTAAATTTTTCATTTCAATAATATTCAATTAGTTATTTTACAAAAATAGTAATTGAATTTTAGATAGAATAATTATTTTAGATTATTTTTAATTAATTTTTATGTGGTGATTTTTCTAATATTTGATAATCCAAAAAGGTTCTCAAATAAATTCCGAGTGAATAATCTACAGATTTATTCAATAAATCATAATAAAAATCTGAACCAATTCCGAATTTAATATAATCATTTTGTTGGTGATTCCAAAAAATATGACTAACGATTAATTCCCTTTTCTTTTCTGCATAATTAGGTTTGATATATGATATTGAATTATAAATTGGCATTCCATTTTGATTAAAGTATTGCTTTCCCATCCAATACTCGATAACTATATTTAAATTATGATAATTATAGCTAACACCTGATAAATTTCCAAAGCCGTAATCATAAATTAATTTTTTTTGGGGAGATATATCAACAGATGTATGAAAATATAAATACATTTTTAAGGTATTATTTGAATTGTTAGATATTTTTGGATAAAACTCCCATCCTGCCAAGGCGTTTATAATCGACTCAACTTGTACATTGCAAGTATCAATTTGCCCACCAATATGAGATGCGATGCCACTAATTTTAAAATTCAGTAAATTTGGATTTTTATTTTTCTCGGTTATATCTCGCCCAATTAACTTGATTGTTGTAGAATTTCCAGCAATAAACTGCTCAGGATAATCAGAATTTCTAAATATATGCTTCTGCCAATTAATCCACAAATCAGTTGAGATATATGAATTATTAATTAATACTTGTAAGCCTCTTTCAATATTATTAGTTAGGTAGTTTTCATAGTTCAAAATGGTTTCAGGAAGGTTATGGTTTATCGTCCCGTCTAACTGACCGAATATTATTTGTAATTTGTTATTAGGTTTGTATTTTAAGCGAAGGACAGGCTTGATTTTACTTTCCTCTTCCGAACCAAAATAATTGTTATAAAAAAAGCCAAATCCAATTTCCAAATTATCAACTGGTTTTACAATAATTTTAGGAGTTATAAAGTACCCAAAAAGAGTGTAACCCTCTGCAAATTCATTAAAATACTCGTTGTTTTTAACAAAATTTGTATTCTCAATATCGAGGCTAAGAAATGAAGAATTTACTTTATTAGGTGCAGTAAAAAAATCATAATAGCTTTGTGAAAAAACAACTTGAATATCAAATTGACTGACAGCAAAAATGAGAATTAGTCTTAAAAGTAATTTAAGCATAAAATTGAAATCGAATATCTACATTATTTAAATAATATTATCAAAACTTACTATTATCTTATGGAAAAAGTAATTTTGATATTTACAAAAATATTAATAGATACTCGATTATCACTTTTTTTGGATAAAAATCTTATGCTTCGTTAAGAATTTCCTGTAATTCTTGGCTAAATTCCGAATAACTTTTAGTTGTGTTTCTATTTAAATAGAATAACATAAGTCCATTTACTTGTAAATACAAGCTCTTGATATTTGGATAATCACTTTCTTGAATAAACTCTGAATATAAATTGCTCAATTTAGTATTTACATCTGCATTATTTCTAATCATACTTGATGTTTCTAAAAATAGAAGTTGATAAATACCAACATATTGAACAAAATATCTTGTATAAGCTGTAAAGAATTTAATAATCAACGATTTATCGCTTTTATCAGTATCAATATATGTTTTTATATGATTTATTAAATCATCTACAAAACTACTTACGCAATATAAAGTTAGTTCATTTAAATCTTTGAAGTACTTGTACAAAGTAGCAGGTGAATATCCTGCTCTTTCGGAAACATCTCGCACATTAAGTGCAACAATTTTCTCGCTCATTATTATTTCTTTTGCTGCATTCACAAAAAAATTCTTAGTACGAGAATCTTTTAATTCTTTTTTGTCCATCATAAACTCCTAATTTATGTTTATTAATTATATTTATAATACAATATTAGTATAATTATTCTAAATAGCAATACAATGTTATAAAATTTATAATATTGTATTAATTTTTAATTGCTATTCTACTGCAAGAGATTGTAAAAAATAATACTTGTTATTAATCGTGTTATTATATTCTTAAAATTTCTTTAATAAAAAATAAATGTGATGAATAAATTAGCAAAAACTCAAGTAAAAGTAAATGACCTACTCTCGTCGAGATGGAGTACAAGGTCGATAGATCCAAACAAATCAGTAACTAACAATGATATTTTGGCACTT
>DYPF01000031.1:0-11556 GCA_020720105.1 Chloroherpeton thalassium | reverse complement strand
TTTGGCACTTCAATTATCTAATATTTTGCAATTAAATAAATGAAATGAAAGCCAGAGTAGCTCAGTTGGTAGAGCATCGCATTCGTAATGCGGCGGTCGTGGGTTCAAGTCCCTTCTCTGGCTCGAAAAAACCCTTTAAACTTAATATTTTAAAGGGTTTTTGATTTGATAATTTTGTTTTTCTATATCAGTTGCATAGCTTTACCAACTTTGATAAATGCATTTATTGCCTTATCAATATGTTCTATTTCGTGTGCTGCTGATAATTGTACTCTAATTCTATCCTTGCCCTTAGGAACAACAGGGAATGAGAAGGCAATAACATAAATTCCTTCATCTAAAAGTCTATCTGCAAATTCAACTGCCACTTTTGAGGAATTTTCATATTTGCGGAACATAATTGGAGTGATTGGATGCACGCCAGGTAGTATGTCAAATCCAGCATCAGTTAATGCTTTGCGGAAGATTTGTGTGTTTTTTTCGAGTTTATCTCTTAATTCAGTAGAAGCAGTAAGCAAATCTAAAGCACGAATTGTTGCCTCCACAACTGATGGAGCAACTGTATTTGAGAATAAATAAGGACGACCTTTGTTTCGCAGCCATTCTGTAATTTCTTTAGAAGCAACAACTGCACCACCAGAAGCACCACCAAGAGCCTTACCAAATGTTGTTGTGATAATATCAATTCTACCCATAACATTATTATGTTCGTGTGTTCCGCGTCCAGTTTTGCCAACAAAACCAGTAGCGTGGCTATCATCAACCATAACGAGCGCATCATATTTCTCTGCTAAATCGCAAATTTCATCTAATTTAGCAATATCGCCGTCCATCGAGAACACGCCGTCAGTTGCAATCACTTTAAAGCGAATACCTTTCTCGTTTGCTTCTTTTAAGCATCTTTCCAAACCTTTTGCCATTTTGCCTGTTGATGGGTCTTCTTCTTCCACATCTCTCATATCACTATGTTTATAAATCCATCTTTGTGCTTTAGCAAGTCTGATGCCGTCAATAATTGAAGCGTGATTTAGTGCATCGGTGATAATTGCATCTTCTTCGCCAAATAATGGTTCAAACATAGCACCATTTGCATCAAAGCAAGATGAAAACAAGATAGAATCCTCCATTCCGAGGAAATCTGCTAATTTTCTCTCCAAAACTTTGTGGCGATCTTGTGTTCCGCAAATAAAGCGAACAGAAGATAAACCAAAACCACGGGAATCAATTCCTTCGTGCGCACCTTGGATTAAAGCAGGATGAGAGGATAAACCTAAATAGTTATTAGCACAGAAATTGAGAACTTTCTTTCCTTTTACAAGGATTTCAGCACCTTGGGGACTTTCGATAATTCTCTCGTGTTTATAGAGTTTTTGCTCCTCTAACTTTGCTAATTCGTTCTTTAAAAATTCATTAATTGATTTGGACATTTCAAACTCCGATATTTTTCAAATTTTACAATTTTAATAAATGTAAAATTAAGAAAAAACAACTTATAGAATTTGAAATGTCCTTATTTTTATTGCAAATTATAATTTTATAGATACTCCACCAGAGAAAGTTCTACCAGCAGCAGGCAATCCTAATTGAGATAATTTGTATTCATCAGTAATATTATTAACTCGGACAAATACTTCAGTAAAAATATTAGAAATTGCAAAACTATATGAAAGACGTAAATTAAATAGTGTTGTTGGTTCAATTTCTAAGAATTCACCATCATTTTCGGGGTCGGAATCATAAAATGTTCCAGTATATTCTATTTCAAATTGCGGTTTTATTCCAAAAGCAAAATTATAATATGCAGAAATTCCTGCTAACATTTCGGGCTTTTGAATTAAATGTTTAATTTCGATATCGCCTTGATTTGCTTGGATATTCATATATGTATAATAAGCAAACAAATTCATACGATTAATTGGCTGATAATTGAAATTCAAGTCCACTCCAGAAATTGTTGCATCGGAATAATTCACCCTCATTCTTCTTTTTAGAGAATCTTGGGCTGCCGAAAGTCTAATTCTTTCAATTAAATTGGTGTAAGAATTATAGAATAATCCAAATTTTCCTGAAATTTTATTATTAGCAATAATCAAAGCAAGTTCATTCAATAAACCAGATTCGGGTTTTAAGTCAGGATTGGTTTTGAATGAACCTAAGGCTCCATCATATTGTTCACGCATAGAAGGGAATCGAGTAGAACGGCTAACATTGTAAGAAATCGCAAAATTATGATTGAAATTATATTTTAAGGTAGCAAAACCTGCAAAATCACTTTGAGATTGTCCCTCTGCTTCAATAAATTGACCTGTTTCAGGAGTTTGATTATAGTCATATCCCAAACCCAGATTTATTGAAAACATATTGAACTTCTGACTAAATTCAAGTCCATTACTTATTGTGTTTTGAGAATAAGTTAACTCATTATCGTTATCGATGTGCTGTTTATGATTTGTAGAAAACCCATTTAACGCATAAGAAATCATTGATTTATCTGAAATTAAATAATTCAACGATATTCTTGTTCCAATAGTTTTATCGTCATCATTTTGAATTTCGGCAATAGTTTTATATTCAAATGATTCGTAAGAATCAATTTGTTGTGAAAAAATATCATTCCATATTGTTGTTCGTAAGATTAATTTTGGACTAAATTTCACTTCACTATTCAAAGTTATCATAAATCTATTTCTATCAGGAAATCTCCAGAAACGAGCATCTTCTCCACCAAAAGTTTCGGCTGCTACACCCTTTTCTTGTTTAGTGTATGAAACTGCTAACCCAAAAACTGCTGAAGGTGTGAAATGATATTCTCCACGTATGTAAGCATTTAATCGATTTTGGTCGGTATTAGTTCGTAACGAGGAATTATTATTTTGATTACCTAAGTCATCAGGGGCATCGGCAGACATCATTATACCATCGCTCGTGAAATATGATAAGTTTGCAATATAATTGAAATTATTAATTCTTCCATCAGTCAGTAATGAATAATTTTGCATATTTCCATCTCCACCTTGCACTTTTAGAATTGTTCCAAAACCTTGGTCGGCACGTTCAAGCGTAGAGATTGATACTGCTCCACCCATAATGTTTGGACCATAGAAAATGGAATTTCCCAATGTATTAACATTGATATTACCAATAATATCAGCCGGTACAAAAGTTAAGTCTAATCTATTATCCCAAGGAATATTCATTGCGGCACCATCAAAGAATAATCCCAATTGACGTTCGCCAGCTCCTTTCAAAAATAGCATAGACTCGCCTCGGGAGTTTGTTCTTACCGAACCCGACGGAATATAATATTGCAAATCTGATACAGATGTAACATCGGAATTTTGTATAATATTATAATGTACATTGACCATCGAAGCTTTTTGAATTGGTGTTGTTGCTTGTTTTTCACCTGTCATAATGATTTCGCCGAGCCTATATACTTTCAATGTGTCTTTGGATGTTTCAATAGCTCTTATTGTATTGAAATTAATAATTGATATAAAAAATATTAAACATAAAATGTTTGATTTCATTATAAAACCTATTTTAATGTTTGAAATTTGTTAATGAAAAATAAATAATAAGAATATTAAAAATACAAAAAAGGTTTATTTCTTTTGCATATCGCTCATCAAATCCTTTAATTTAGTTAAATCATAAGATAAATCAATCATATTGCGGAAGCAGCCTAATGTATTTTGCAAATACACACTCCTAAACCTTTCTTTTGTTTCTTCATCTTCTATTTCATCAATCAATTTTGCAAGACTTTCTTGCATTTCCACAAAATTCTTCTGCAATTCTCTTTCTAAATTTTGATTATCTGTGCCTTGCGATTTAGTAAATGCTCTGTTTAAATTCCACAAAGATTTGCCAATAAAAACTAAATTTATCACAAAATTATGGTCAGAATTAAGTGCAGATATTTCTAATATAGTTGCTAAATCTACAGGTTTTCGCAAGTTCTTTTTTGTATAATCCTGCAAGAAATCTATTACCTTCTGTGTGTCTTCTGATATTGCTATCATAAAAAAAACTCTTCAATTATGGATTAATAACCTGAAATATTTACATTTTTTACTTTTATTGCTGGTGCTTGAATACTTCTTGTTTTCAATGGATTGTTTGCAATGCCTTCGATATTCATCAATAAATCAAGCAAATTAACTGTAAATGTAACCTCAAAAACAGGGTGTGTAATTTCACCATTTTCCACCATTAAGCCAAATAATCCTTTGGAAATATCGCCAGTAGTTGTATCGGTTCCTTGCCCGATTGTGGAAGTTATAATTAATCCTTTCTTCATTGATTTTACAAGTTCTTCTTGAGTAGTATTTGTTGGATGAATAATGAAATTTGTAACTCCTGAGGCGTGTCCAGTCGACTGCATATTTAATTTTCGCCCATAATATAAATCCAATAGATAACTATTCAGAACACCATTTTCAACTACTTTTAGCAGTTTAGTTGGAGTATAATCTGAATCAAATGGAATAGACCCAACTCCACGTGGAATAAATGGATTATCCGTAATATTTAAACTTTTAACAGCAATTTGTGTGCGTAATTTATCTGCCAAACAACTGCGTTTCATATAAATTGCACCACCAGACAAGCAAGAAGACAGCATCCCAAAAAGTGAAGATGCTACGCTTGGCTCGAACACAACATCAATAACTTGCGATTCAATCTTCTTCGCTCCAATCAATCTTGTAGCCCTCGAAATAGCTTTATTTGCTATTGCTTCCGATTGTGGTAAGTCGTTAGCGAATACTGCATTTTCCCACCAGCCATCTTCATAAGTATTATTTTCGTCCTTTGAATGCAAGTGAATGCCCGCTCCTACCGAACTTGATTGAAATGCAGAAAGAAAACCATTGGAATTCCCTGCTATCACTTGACTTATTGTTGTGCCATACATTGCCCCATCAGAGAGTGCAATTCTTGCATCGGATAAAGCAATTTTTTCAATTTCTTTTGCTTGAGCTATTTTATAATCTGTATTAATTAATTCAACATTTTCATCAAAAATCTGAAATTTGTCCAAATCAAAATCATTCGTTTGAAAATCAGCTAATTTTGAAAAGGTATCAGGTTGGCTATATTTTGCTCTTTCAATTGTGGAAAGTATTAACTTATTAATTGTTGCTTCCCGCAAATCCGAAGTGGAAGCTGTTGCCACTTTATCATCAATAATCAACTTGAGTGTTAGCACATTGGAGATAGATTTATTCAATTCTTGAATTTCACCATTACGAACTTCAACCGAAAAATCATCTGAATACATTATATTGATTTGGGATTCTGTTGCACCATTTTTCTGGGCAAAATCAATAAACTTTGCTACTTGATCTTTATATTCATTATTAATCATTAATTCCTCCGACAGTCATTTTGGAAATTTTCAGAGTTGGAGTTCCAGCTGTAACTGGCACACTTTGTCCGCTTTTTCCACAAGTTCCCAAAAAGAAATTTGTGTTTTGTCCAATCATTTCAATTCTGTTTAATATTTCTAAATTACTACCAATTAAAGTTGCATTTTTGATAGGTGCAGTAATTTTTCCTTTCTCAATTAAATACCCTAAGTTTATAGAAAAAGTAAACTTACCTGTACTATTTACCATTCCACCTTGGAATGATTTTGCCAATATTCCATAATCTACACTCGAAATAATTTCCTCATCTGAATAATTTCCCGATGCCAAAATTGTATTGCTCATTCTTGGTATTGGGGGAAATTTATAAGATTGCCTTCTGCCGTGTGCATTTCTTGGATGATTCAAAATTTTACTTGATAAATAATCATTCATAAATCCAACTAATTTCCCATTTTCAACTAAAAGTGTTTCCTGAGTTTGCATTCCTTCATCATCAATATTCAAACTTCCTCTAAACCCATCAATATTTGGATTATCATAAATTGTTACATTTGGATTTGCAACCATAAGCCCCAACTTATCCCACATAACTGAAGTTTTATTGCGAATTGCATCTGCTTCTAATGGATGACCAATTGCCTCGTGAATCATCACTCCACTTTCGCGAGAATCAAGCACTACTGTCATTTCGCCACTTGGTGCATTTTTTGCATCAAGCAAAATAATTGATTCTTCGGCAGCTTTTTTCCCAATTTCTTCGGGATTGCTTTGAATTTTAAAGAAATCAATATTATACCGACCGCCATCATTGCTTGTAGCTGTAGCAGTGCTTTTCCCATTATTTGCGTTGGAGGAAACCATCAAACGAATTTGCGGACGCCTATCTGAAACAATCATTCCTTCGCTATTCACAATCGTAATATCACTTAATATTGACGATAAATTAACTGAAACTTTGTCTATTTTTTTATCAAAACTTTTTGCAGCATCGTAAGCCTTTCGTGCTAAACTAATTTGCGCCTTGATGCTATTATTAACCAAATTTGATTTATAATCATACAAATTGAAGTCGAGATTTTGCTTATTCAATCCACGAACTTTCAATTTGGAATTTGTGCGTGCTATAGCAGCAGCGGCATGGGCAGTTTCAATCAGTTTGTTTAAAGAGAGGTCATTTGTAAAGGCATAGCCTGTTTGCTCGCCGTCAATTACACGAATTCCCACTCCCAATGAAATTGAATTCGAAGTATTTTTAACAATATCTTCTTGAATTATTATATCAGAAGAAATCGAGTGTTGAAAAAAAATATCAGCATAGTCTCCCCCATTTCGGAGAGCTTCGTTGATAATCTTTTGGAATATATTTTTATTTAAACCAAAGTTAGTATACATATTAAAATTTTGTTTTAGTTTTTATTTATTGATAAGAATTTGACGAATAAGTATCCTTAAAGTTGAACGAAACACAAGAATACATTGGTGGAAACACATCAACTACGGATAATTTATAAAGTCCCAAGGTAACAAAAAAAAGCATTGCAATAGCAACGCCCTTTTATTTATTTTGAAATGTGTGTATTATTGACTTTAGTGCTTTCTTACCAAAATTAACATTTTGATATTTAGAACGAGAAATCTCACTAATTGCCAAATTGGATTTACTCTTATGTGCAATGAAAATGGAGTTGGTTTAGGAGCAAAGAATTCTTGTTCGTAAGGTCTCATTTGATTATCATTATTCATATATTTAGTTCCTTTTTTTTTAAAATATTATTCAGGGATAACAAACCAGAATGGTTTTGCTTTTGCTTTATACATAAATCCATAGTGTAATAAGTATTTAATCCAATGTCCAGCCAATCCAACTTCGCCTGTTGTGTAGCTTAAATCTCTTCCAGTTTCGGGGAATCTTTCCCAATCTGGAACTATCGGGAACATAGTCATCGAAGCGGCACTGCCATCTAAAATACTTTTACCTACTGATGCCAAACAAGCGGCGCCCATCTTAGCCATCGAAGCACTTCTTACTGGTCTATCTTCGAGTCCCTTAATCATATCCACAATATTGAAAACGATAATTCTTGCCATTGTGCCCGAAGGCATTCCAGTTCTTGGTGGAGCTGGGAAAATAGGAGTTCCATTAGGGCTAAACTGTGGTTTTGATATTGCGTGTGGTGGTGCAAACGCAATACCTGCGGCAAAAATATTAGGATATTTAGGATTATTGTAATATTTGGGCCAGTCCGAAGCTTTCCATTCCTCGTACTTTTTGGGAGAATAATCTGCATCAACTTTCATAAAACCGCTTGGAGCAAACAATTCAGATGTAATATCGGCATTGTTTTTATCAAATGCTTTCATACCTACTCCTGCAAATGGAGGCAGTAACATCGATAAATCAAAATCAATTTCTCTGAACTCGCCAGACAAGTTTTCGTAGTGAGCTTTGCCTTTCTCAAGTTCAGTTACGTGCGAACGAGTAATCCAATTAATATTCCTTTCGGTGAAAATAGACTCAGTGAAAGTTTTTGTATTGGTAATATATCCACCTTTTTTAATGTGCATACTGCCCATGCCCAAATCGCCCATTTCGAATTCGTTGGAGAGCCAAGTGATTTCTGCTTTATCACGAACGCGATGTCTTCTCAGCATAAATTCCAAGTTCATAATGTATTCGAAGGCAGCACCTTGGCAAGTAGCAGTGCCGTGGCCAGTCCCAACAAGGATTTTCTTTTTGTCGCCTTTTTTCATTTGTTGGATTAATTCTTGAAATCCGTGATTAGCGTGTTCGGCGTGATTAGCGGTGCAAACGGAATAAGAGAAGCCACCGTCAGGACCTAAGCCTTTTGTGGCAGGAAAGTTCAATTTGGGACCGGTAGCGTTGATAAGATAGTCGTAGTGGAGTTTAATTCTCTGCCCAAGTTTGGTTGGATCAGTATACTCAATTTCTACAAAAGGAACGGAGGACGAGGTGTCTCCTTCGGGGAAAATGCTCAATGCTTTTGCTTGATGGAAGTCAATATTTTGTTTTTTATAAACAGGAGCAAGTGGAAAAATAACTTGCTCTTTCTTCATTGCTCCGATGCCGACCCAGACATTCGAGGGAATCCAATTGTACATAGAATTAGGTGAAACAACGATAATGTCGTGCTTGCTGCCTAATTTACGTTTTGCGTGTAGAGCAGCTGTTTGCCCAGCGACACCACTACCAAGTATTAATAATTTTGCCATAAGCAATCCAAATAGTTAATAATTTATTCGTAAAAAAAGTAATTTCTTTAATAATTTCTTTAATAATTTCTTTTAAAAAATTGAATTTTACAATATGCTATTTTAATTTTGCAATTTAATAAAAAAAAATAAATAAAACTAATATCAATTTAGAAATTTAACGAATTTAGAATAAATAAAAAAGCATTGCAAGAAGTTAATTCTTACAATGCTTTTAAAAAAAACAATTTCTTAAATTACGATTGCAATGATTGCTTAATTGATAAGAAGCCAACCGAGCCGAAGCCAGCAAAGAACATAAGTTGGAAAGGTATAGCAGCTATTTCTAAATAATAAACTGAAATGCCCAAACCAACCAAGAAATATGCTGCTAAGAATAGTTCAAAATAAACTGTCGGGTTAATTTTTCTTGACTTGCTTTTCTTTAAGCCAGCAGTTTCTTTTTTGCCAATAATTCCAGCTTTTGGTGTTCTAACAAATCCAGATTTGATACCCAAGAGTGCTTCCATAACTGCCTTAGTGTTATTGACAGCAAAGCCCATACTTCCAGCTAAGAATAGCGGGAAGAGTAAAAGTCGCTTTGTCCAGTCTAAGTGTATAGTTTTTTGGGCATAAGTATAGAATAAGAATGTAGATACACTTGCAAGTACGAAAATTGACATCAAGGAATAATAGAAATCGTAAGATTGAGATAGGTTTTTTATCAGAACTATTGGCACATTCAGCAATGCAACAATAACAATGAAAGGAAAAACGATATTGCTTGTTAAGTGAACAATTCCTTCGAATTTAACTTTCCAAGAGAACTTTGATTTAAGAAGCATTGGAAGTAATTTCTTTGCAGTTTCCACAGCACCTTTGGTCCAGCGGAATTGTTGAGTTTTGAGTGCATTGATATCCGCGGGTAGTTCTGCTGGTGAAGTAACATCGTTTAAGTAAACAAATTGCCAACCTCTTAATTGAGCACGATAACTAAGGTCTAAATCTTCGGTTAAAGTGTCGGGTTGCCAATTTCCTGCATCAATTATGCAACTTTTTCTCCAAATACCAGCAGTGCCGTTAAAGTTGATAAAGAAGCCAGATTTGTAGCGAACTTGTTGTTCCAAAGCAAAGTGACCATCCAATGCCAGAGCTTGAGCTTTAGTCAAGTAGGAAAATTCTTCATTCAAATGTTCCCATCTGGTTTGCACCATTCCCACTTTGGAATCATTAAATTGAGGAACTGTTTTCATTAAAAAGTCTTTGTTTGGTAAAAAGTCAGCATCAAAAATTGCTACAAATTCACCTTCAGCAACTGCCAAACCTTCTTTGAGTGCTCCAGCCTTGTAACCATTTCTATTAGTGCGATGAATATATTTGATTTTAAAACCTTTGTCTTGATATTCTTTAACAATAGGCTTTAATAAATCACAAGTTTCATCTGTTGAGTCGTCGAGCACTTGAATTTCAAGTTTATCTTTTGGATATTCGATTGCACAAACAGTATGAACAATTCTTTCAGCAACAAATTTTTCATTGAACAAGGGCAATTGTATAGTAACCATCGGTAGAGTTTCGGGCATCGGCTGATTTGGTGCTTTTTTGTTTTGATATTTACGGTGATAATAAAGTAAAATTAACCCGTGCATTCCAAAAGAAAAGAGCACTAATAAGGATAAAAAGTAAAAAATGAGTATAGATGTTTCCATAAGCGGATATTTTATCCCCTTTATTTTAAAATTAAATTACCATCCAGAAATGACAGATAGGACTATATCTTCTGAATTGTTTTTGATTGAAGTTCGTATTGATTCATTTCTTCCAACGAAACCATCGTTAACATTGTAAAAATTATAATTAGTAAAGTCTTTTTCCCAGATTATTTTTTTCTGAACATTGTCAAAAAAAGTAACCTTACAAGTAATCTGCACTTTCCGTTCTTTTTCAAATTCACCTTGACCAATTTGCGAAATTACTTCGTTGATATTGGTTATGGTCACTGTTAATTGAGATGTAGCATTGTTTTCTTCAATTTTTAAAGTCCCATCATTCTTAAATTGTTTTATTAACTCATTAGTCATAAAATCTTTAAATTCTGGAACTCCAAAAGAAGAATTGTCTTCTACTGGCTCAATTGAAATTGTTATTAGATGTTCTGGTAAACTTCCGCCAACAAAAGAGTAGCAACCACTCATTGATGATATTATCAAAGAACAAAAAAACCAACATAAAATATTTTTATTTAGCAAAATTTTGCTTTTCATTTTTTTCAATTTTCAAAATTAAAAACTATTTGTAAAATAACAATAAATTTTGATTGAATTTGGTATTCATTTATTCACATTGTCAATTAAAATTTATTGCCATAATAGTTTCTTATACCTAACATCGTTATCGCTAATTATATATATAATAATTACTTGCGTTGATATTTCTGGTAATTTTATAGGTAAAATATCAATGGATTTGTCTAAACTAAAATTATTTTCTTCGTAAACTAAATTTCCAAGAATATCTGTTATCAAAATTTTGAAGTTTGAAGATTTTTCATTTCCAAAATTAACTATTAAACTATTATCGTTAGTGTTCTGATACGCTTCGATTTGGTCTGATTCACTATTGTTTGTCCAAATAGAATTAAAAGCTAAGGCTTTCTCGAAATCGTCAATTAGTCCGTTGCGGCTTTCGTTATAACCAATAAGCAACTTCAATTTTCTATTAGAATTGGGTGATGTCAAATTTTCAAACCTCGTTCCAACAAAAATACTTCTATCATTGTATTCATCAAATTGTATGCTCTTTCCTGAGTTTAGTAAACTTAGCTGGACATCTCTGGAAAAACTTGAAGTATAACTATACTTTGGACCTGCAATTTGCGGCTGACTATTTGCTTCTTCCGAAATTGCCACACAGCCAATATACACATTTTCGTTAGGTTTATAAATAATCTCTGCACCAATACCTGCAAAAC
>DYPF01000258.1 GCA_020720105.1 Chloroherpeton thalassium | reverse complement strand
GCAAATTAATAAAAAAAATTAATATACATTACTTTTTTGGCTTTTTCCTTGAGAAGCAACAGCGTGCATTGCTGCATTAATGGCATCTTGGTCGCCCAAATAGTAATGTTTAATGGGAGTTAAATCCTCATTTAATTCATAAACTAATGGGATACCAGTTGGAATATTCAGGCTAACTATTTCGTCATTTGGAATATTGTCGAGATGCTTAACAATTGCCCGCAAACTATTTCCGTGAGCCGCAACAATGATGTTTTTACCTGATTTTATTTGAGGAACAATTTCGTTATTCCAAAAAGGAATTGCTCGTTCAATTGTATCTTTCAAACATTCAGTAAGTGGCAAATCTTCCTTTGGCAAAGCATTATATCTTGGATCGTTCCCGGGAAAGCGTTCATCAGTCATTTCCAATGCTGGAGGAGGCACATCAAAACTTCTACGGAAGATTAATACCTGCTCCTCGCCTATTTTTTCAGCCATTTCAGATTTATTTAAACCTTGGAAAGCACCATAATGCCTTTCGTTTAATCTCCAAGATTTATTTACTGGTAGCCACATCAAATCCATCTCGTCCAAGATGATATTTAATGTCCTGATTGCTCTTTTAAGAACTGAAGTAAAAGCAATATCAAAAGTAAATCCTTCTTGTTTGAGAAGTTTCCCTGCACTTGAGGCTTCCTGCAAACCTTTTTCGGATAAATCAACATCTGTCCAACCTGTAAAGCGGTTTTCGCGGTTCCACAAACTTTCACCGTGGCGAATAAATACGATTTTGTACATAAAATTTTCCTTTAAAATTTGTATTAATTAAACAATTTCAATTTCAATATTCAATATTTCTGATAATAATTCCTTCCTTCTGTTTGCACCCCAAATTTCAATATCAATATCTGTTTGAATATCTTTGGGTAATAATTTTATTTGCAACTTCTGAATTGGCTCTTTCTTTTCAATTTTAGTAATAATTGCCTGAACATATCCTTTTTGTCTTCTGTCAATACCTTCAGCAATCCGCAAAATACCTGATAGAACAGAAACAACGAATTGTTTTTCTTCAGTTAATCTCGCAAATTCGGTATGTTTCTTTTTTGGATGGCTTTTGCGGTGATAGCGGGCAATTAACCCAATTATTTCGGCTTCGTCATTAGTAAAACCTTGCAAATCGCTATGAGTGATAATATAATAGCTATTCTTATGATGTTGGTCGTGCGAAATCCAATAACCAACATCGTGTAGATAAGCAGCATATTCCAACATTTCCCTTTCCCATAAGCCAAGTTTGTGATATTCTGAAAGATCGTCAAATAGTTTTAAAGCAATATCACGAATTAAGCGGCTATGATTTGGATCAACTTTGTATTTATTAGACAGGTCTTTGATTGTTTCAAATCTAAGATTAATCAAATATGATTTATCTTCTTTTGCCCTAAGTTTATCATAAGTATCATAAACAACACCTTCGCGAAGTGCATAAGGTGAAATTAATATTTCCTTAATTTTTAGATATTTAATAGCAGTTTCAATAATAATAGAACCAGCTAAAATAATATCTGCTCTTTTTGGATCCATTCCGGGTATGCGAGCAATTTCCTTAGCATTCTTCTTTTTGGTAATAAGCTTGATTACTTCTAAAATTTCATCTGTTGATAGCTTCAGACCATTGATTTGTTCGGGCAAAGTTTGTTGCTTCATCATTATAGCCACATTAGCAAGAGTTTGAATAGTTCCAGATGTTCCAACAACTGCATCGAATCCAATATTTTTAATATTTTCTAAAACAACAGACCACTCTCCCAAAATAAATCTTCGTAGAGAAGTAATAATATTCTTATCAAACACACCAGTATTGCAGCAAAGTTTGGTTAATCTGATTGCTCCAAGTTTTTCGCTATGCACAAAATCAGGTTTGCCATTTTTGCCAATAATTGTTTCTGTGCTTCCTCCACCAATATCAATCACTAATGTTTTTCTATTATTTAAGGGCAATGCATGAACAACACCCAAATAAATCAAGCGACCCTCTTCCACTCCCGAAATAACTTCAATATCAATTCCTAATTCATTTCTAACTCTCGTAATCAGCATATCTTTATTTAATGCTTCACGCACAGCACTTGTTGCAACAGCACGAATAATTGCATTTTCGCTTTGGGCTAATCGGATAAAACGATATAGGGTTTCAATTGCTCGATTGATTGCGTCTTCTTGTAGGTATTTCATATCTTTGGCGGCAGATCCAAGTCGGACCATTTCCTTTTCACGAGTAACGATATTAATTACGCCTTTTTCGTTGATTGATGCTATTGCCATGTGAAATGAGTTAGTTCCCATATCAATTGCGGCAATTTTTGGTGCAATTTCCATATTTGTATCTGTATTAAAATGCAAATTATCAATTTTTTATTAATTTAGAATAAATTGTTATAAGCATTTATCAAAACTTTTTACTATGGGTCAATTTGCAATTGGTGATATTCACGGATGTCTGAACACTTTAAAATCCTTATTATTCAAAAAAATCAAAATCTCCAAAAAGGATACTTGTTATTTTATGGGTGATTATATTGATAGAGGACCAAGAATAAAAGAAACTTTGGATTTTTTGATTGAGCAGAAAAAAGAAGGCTGGGACTTTAGATTTTTAATGGGAAATCATGAACATTTATTATTAAATTTAGATTTAAATAATAAAGATGATTGGGAGAAAAGCAAAGGTAGAACTACTTTCCAAAGTTTAGGAATTTCCAACAAAGAGCAAATCAAAGAAAAATACTGGAAGTTTTTTAGTGGACTTGAATATTATTTTGAAACAGATAAATTTGTTTTAGTACACGCAAGTATAAATACAAAAATTGATGATCCATTTTCGGATACTTTTTCTATGATTTGGAGCAGAGATTTCGATTTAGATATTAGCAAAATTGAAAATAGAAATATTATTGTCGGACACACTCCCAAAACTCAATTACAAATAATCAAATCTGTTAAGTCATTAGATAAAACCCACGTTGTTTTCACAGATGCAGGTTGTGTGTATGACAAAGAACCATTCTTTGGCTACTTATGTGGATATGATTTGGAAAAATCAGAATTATATTTTCAGAAAAACATAGAATAAATTCATAGCCAAAAGAATAGATGGAGTTCATTTCAAAGATGGGCTCCATCTTTTTTTATTTAACTTCCATTCTTTTATTATAAAATAATAATTATAGATAAATAATAATCTATACTACTCCATACTAAAACAAATTATACCAAATTTTCTTAATTTTATTTATGTAAAAATATATTATTTTTTCTTATTTTTGTAAAAATAAATACATCTCATTCTAAAAAGCTAATATTTCAATTCAATTTGGAGATT
>DYPF01000257.1 GCA_020720105.1 Chloroherpeton thalassium | reverse complement strand
AGATTAAAAGATGATAGGATTAAGAAAGACAATAAAATCTTACAATCCTCAAATCTTAAAAATCCTAATGCAGACAAATAATATTTTTAAAGTTTCAGAATAAAATGTCAGAATTAGGATTAAAAGGATTAAAAGATGATAGGATTAAGAAAGATGAAAAAGAAAAAATCTTACAATCCTCAAATCCTAAAAATCCTAATGCAGACAACGAATATTGGACAGGCAACTATATTTTTGAAAACGAATGGCAAAGTTTCCGGACCAAGAAAAATCCAAAAATAGAATTTACAAGTACACAATACGAATATAAAAATTCAGGAAAATATAAAATAATGGTAAAAGTAGTTGATATTTTGGGGATTGATACAAGTAAAATAATTGAAGTAAGAATAGATTAATTTTAAAATTAGTTAATTGAATTTTTTGCTAAATATTTAATGCCATCAAGTACTAATGTGGGAATTATCTTCAAATTCGGGTATCGGACTTGTAGTAAATCTGCTATCCAAAAAGCATTGCCTCCGGTTAGAAATACTGATATTTCCTTTTCTTCTTGCGATTGAATTTGTGTAATGAAATTTTGTATTGCACCAATAGTTCCATTTAAAATGCCAGAGCTGATTGATTGATTCGTATTTTTTCCAAGTAAATGTTCAGGTTTGATTAATTTGATATATTTAAGTTTGCTTGTATTTTCCACCAGCGACCTAAATTGAGTAAAAATACCCGGCATTATTGTTCCGCCCTTGCAAACATTATTCTCGGCAAGAAAGTTCATCGTTGTGGCAGTACCGCAATCAATTGTGATAAGTGGCGATGCTGAATATTGCAATGCACCCATAAGCCCAAGTACTCTATCCGAGCCAATGCCTTCGATTTCTAACAAATCAATTATTTGTTGATTTTTCAAAAGTTCTAAGACAAGCATAAACTTATGAAAAGAATTCTTCTCGATAATTGATTTGATTATTGAGAATTTCTCATCATTTACGGAAGAAATCACAAATAAAGTATGTTGATGTTCCAAACTTTTGAAAAAATTGGAAATATCCGTAAGCCAATCTGTTCGATATGAAAGTCGAATCAATTCTCCAGAACTGAAAATTTTAATAGCGCTATTGCCTATGTCAATAGCAAAAAGGGTATAGATCGAACCCTCAATCGAGATTATATCTAATTGAATCGCCATTGTCAATTATTATCCTTTGCTTATTTCTAATTAATTCAAGTCTGCCATCGTCCAATATTCTGGAAAAAGTATAGTTAAGTTCGTCTCCGACTACTTGTATTTGTTTTTTAGTCAAGTTTAGTGAGTACTTCCATAAATCAAATATTTCAGCAGCATCATTATTGTCAGCTAAATAGTAGAGTTCGTTAATTATTGCTTTGATAATTTCTTCTATGCTTGCATTATAACCTAAAAGATCTAAGGAAGTGGAATTATCCGCGATTTCAGGGGGAAAATTTTGCTCCGATACATTAATTCCAATGCCAATAATTGTGCTTGTGCAAAATGAACCCATAAAACTATGTTCAACCAAGACCCCTGATATTTTGCGATAATTTGGGTTAATTGTATCGCTTTCCTTTGGAATGGGCACAAAAGCATAAACATCGTTTGGATATTTTAGAGCAAATTTCACTTTTGGAAAAAGCCTTTTCAGTGAATTAATAACGATAAGTGAGGATAATGCTTGAAAAACTGGCAAGTTGTCGGAATCAATTTCGTCTATGTGCTTGATTGCTATAGACAAATACACATTATTTCCATAGCTGCCGTACCAAGTGTTTGTGTTTCTGCCACGCCCTTTTGATTGATAATTAGCAGAAACAATTGCCACTAAATCTTTATTCAACAATTCGCGAGCATAATCATTTGTGGAAGTTATTTTATCGAAATTGTAGTGTTCGTATATTGGTAATTGTATTTTCAATTAATTTGCTCATCTAATTTAATAACAAAATTATGAAAAAAGTAGATGAAATTGAGATTTCATTCAAAAAATAATTGAAATATAATATTTTAAATTAGAATTTACATAAATTTATAATTTTTTAAAATAGGATCTATTTGTAATCGTTTTAATATTTAAAATAATTCTAAATTAAGAAAATTAATGGAAACTAATAATACAGCAATAGAAATCTTAGAGAAAAGTGGTATAAAACCAACAATTCAAAGAGTGATAATTTTAGAAGAACTGATGAAATCAAAGATGCATCCCACTGTTGATGGTATTTATTCCAAAATTCGTACTAAGTTTCCCACTCTTTCCCTGGCAACAGTTTATAATACTTTAGAGATTTTAGAAAGGCATAAATTGATTCGTTCTATCAAAGTGGAAAGCGAGCATACAAGATACGACTATGCTTACGATGACCACATTCACTTATTTATCAAGGAAACTAACGAAATAATTGATTTTTATGATGAAGAAGTTGTTGCTTTAATTAAGTCAAAATTAAAAGAGAATAATTACACAAATTATAGTATAGAAAATATAAATATAGAATTAAATTTAGTGAATTAAACATAAATTTGCTCACAACAAAATAAATATAGGAGATTAAAATGTCAGAAAATCACACACCGATGATAGGGGATAAATTCCCAGAAGTAGAATTACAAACAACACATGGCAAAATGGTTTTGCCAAAAGCTTTCGAAAGCAAATGGTTTATATTATTTAGCCATCCAGCTGACTTTACACCTGTTTGCACAACTGAATTTGTTGCATTCCAAAAACTTTACGATCAATTCAAAGCACTCAATACAGAATTGATTGGTTTAAGTATCGACCAAGTTTATTCGCATATCAAATGGGTAGAATGGATTAAAGATAACTTAGATGTGGAAATTCAATTTCCAATAATTGCCGACCACGGAGCATTTGCAAAAACATTAGGATTGATTCACCCAGCAAAAGGCTTTAGCACAGTTCGTGCAGTATATTTTGTTGATCCAAAAGGTATCATTAGATCTATTTTGTTCTACCCACAAGAATTGGGTCGTAACTTTGATGAATTTTTAAGAATGATTAAAGCATTCCAAGTTTCAGACGCAAATGGCGTGGCAATGCCTGCAAATTGGCCCAATAATGAATTGATTGGCGACAAAGTGATTGTTCCTCCAGCATCAGACTTCAAAGCAGCAATGTACAAGAAATCTCGCTACCAAAACTACGATTGGTGGTTCTGCTATAAAGAAGTTGGACAAGACTAAATAAATTGCTGGATAAATACAAGATTTATCGTAATTAAATATACTTATAAAGACATCCTTGCTTGATTTAAACAAATAATCTTGGAAGGATGTTTTTTCTTTTAAAATAATGAGTATATAACTTTAACATTTAGAGTTTTATCGACGTTTAGTTCAAAGGAACATTCTT
>DYPF01000256.1 GCA_020720105.1 Chloroherpeton thalassium | reverse complement strand
CGTCATAAAATCACGACCTAACATTTCTTCTTTTCTACGGTAGAAGTCCTTGGAAGCACGGAAAATTTCTTCAACTACTTCAATATCCTTCATTCCTGCGAAATTATCAGCATCAATATTTACTTCGCAAAGCAAATGTGAACGAACTTCATCTTTTAATCCTTTCAAATTGTTTGCTTTATGATATAAGTCATACCAATTATATGATAAATCTTCGATTTGGTCGAATATTTCACCTTTTAGTCTATCGCCACGTAAAGCCATACGGCGTTTATTATAAATCAATTCTCTTTGCAAATTCATCACATCATCATATTCAAGCAAGTGCTTGCGAATAGAAAAGTTATTTTCTTCAACTTTCTTTTGGGCATTTTCTACTGTTTTAGTTATCATTGAGTGAGTAATTGGTTCGCCTTCGGGGAACTTAAACCGATTCATAAAACTTGCAATTCTTTCTGCTGCAAACAAACGCATCAACTTATCTTCTAATGAAATAAAGAATACAGAGCTTCCAGGATCGCCCTGACGACCAGCACGTCCACGTAACTGCCTATCAATACGGCGGGCTTCGTGACGTTCAGAACCAATTATTGCCAAACCGCCATTCTTCTTAACATCAGCATCTAATTTGATGTCGGTGCCACGTCCTGCCATATTTGTTGCAATCGTAACTGAACCTTTTCTGCCTGCTTGAGCAATGATGTCCGCTTCTTTTTCGTGCTGTTTGGCATTTAGCACATTATGCGGAATTTTTTGACGGGCAAGCATTTTGGATATTACTTCCGATACTTCCACAGATGCAGTTCCAACTAATATTGCTCGTCCATCTTTGAGTATTTTCTGCACTTCCTCGATAATAGCATTATATTTTTCGCGAGTTGTCCGATAAATTAAGTCGTCATTATCATTACGAGTGATAGGTCTGTTTGTTGGAATTACAACTACATCAAGGTTATAAATTTTCTCAAATTCGCCTGCTTCTGTTTCGGCAGTTCCAGTCATACCCGAAAGTTTCTTGTATAACCTAAAATAATTTTGCAGTGTAATTGTAGCCAAAGTTTGAGTATCGCGTTGGACTTTCACATTTTCCTTTGCTTCAATTGCTTGGTGCAAACCTTCGGAATATCTACGTCCTTCCAAAATACGACCTGTAAATTCATCAACTATTTGCACTTTACTATCTTGAATTACATATTCAACATCTTTTTCGTACAATGAATAAGCACGTAAAAGCGATGAAACTGTGTGAATTGTATCGCTTCTCTCTGCAAAAAGTAGATTAACTTCGTCAATTTTCCTCTGTTTTTCAGTTTGAGTTACGCTATCATCAACCGATAATTTACTCATTATTGCTGCAATATCAGGCAACACAAACAAATCTTGGTCTTCACCAGCATTTGTTAGCAAATATCTACCTTTATCAGTAAGATCAATTTGATGATGCTTTTCTTCGATTATATAGAATAGTTCATCATCAATTTCTGGCATCCTTTTGCCTTTATCACGCAAGAAAAACAATTCAGTTTCTTGCATTAATTTTAGATTTGGACCTTCTTGTAGCAATTTTCTCAATCGCTTATGCTTAGGTAAACCTCGAAAAGCACGGAAAATCAAAATTCCAGCCTGTTCCCTATCTTCTTTCTTTTCGGATTGCAGTAGTCTTTCCGCTTCTGCTGTAATTTGATTAACAAATTGAGTTTGGGCATCTACTAATCGCTTCACTCTTGGCTTCATTGTGTCAAATTTATGCTCGGTATTTCCTACAGGTCCAGATATAATTAATGGTGTTCGCGCTTCGTCAATCAATACTGAATCCACTTCGTCAACTATTGCGTGCCAGTGACCTTTTTGGACTATATGCTCTTCTTCTACAATCATATTATCGCGTAAGTAGTCAAAACCAAATTCCGAATTTGTTCCATAAACAATATCTAAAGCATATACTCGCTTTCTTTCTTCACTCTGCATATTTTGTTGCAAAGCTCCAACAGTAACTCCCAAGAAATCATAAACTGGCTTCATCCATTCACTATCACGTTTGGCAAGATAATCATTAACAGTAACTACGTGAACTCCTTTGCCTGCTAAAGCATTTAAATATATTGGAAGTACAGCCACAAGTGTTTTACCCTCGCCAGTAGCCATTTCGGTAATTTTCCCTTGGTGAAGAACAATACCACCCACCAATTGCACATCATAAGGAATCATTTCCCAAATTGCTGTATGACCTGCATATACATAACTATGTCCATTCTCGGTTAATCGGCGACAAACTTCTTTGCTTAATCCGAATGCTTGTGGTAAAATTTCGGTCAGAGTATCATTAATTGTAGTAAAAATTTCCTTTTCTAATTTTTTGATTCTCTCGTTCATTGTGAGAATTTCGCCTGCATCAAGCTCTTTTTCGCGTAAGTCTGTAAGCAATTGAATCTTTTCGGCTTCCAATTCTGTAGCATTAGAATGTACTAAATCCTTAAATTCTTGAGTTTTTTGTTTAATCTCGTCATCACTTAAAGTTTTGAATGATTCGTAATATTGATTTATTTCCGAAACGATAGGCATAATTTTTTCGATATCTTTGCTATGCTTATTAGGAAATAATTTTTTAATAAAATCTAACATATATTTTCTTGATATTAATTTCTAATTTTTTCAATAAATTTATGACGAAAAAGGTGAAATAGAATTGAAAAATAGAGATTATTTACTTTAAACTGCTTTAATTATTTTTATTTGTAATTTGCATTTTATGATTAAAATAATTATTAAAAAGTTAATCTTGCTTTAGTTTTATTTAATTTTGTTAAAAAAAAGGTAATTGAGATGAAAAATTTTAATTTCATAATGATATTTCTGGCAATTATAGTTCTTGGATGTACTAAAAGCAGTGAATTGATTGGTATTACAGACGATTCTTCTAAAGAAGATGATTATAACTTTTTGGAGAAACTACTTGATGAAATTGAAGATTTGGCTGGAAAATTTGAATGCCAAGATGCTTCTGAATGGAAGTATACAACTTTTGGGATAAAAGCTTGTGGCGGACCAGCAGGTTATATCGCATATTCAACGAAAATAGATACTTCTGCCTTTTTGGAAAAAGTTCGTTTATATACTGAACAAGATAGTATTTTTATTAACAAATGGAAATTAGGATCAGATTGCTCAGTTCCACCCAAACCAAAACGGATTATTTGCGAAAATGGCAAACCCAAATTTATTTATAAATAATTGTTTTGCTTCAAAAATAAATTGAATAATGAAATGTTTTTCATTATTCAATAGATTCTTTTTATTAAGCGATTATATGCAAACATTGCTTATCTTATTATTAAACAATATATTACGGCAAATTTATATATATTGCAAAATAGATGTAGCCCATCTTTATGATG
>DYPF01000255.1 GCA_020720105.1 Chloroherpeton thalassium | reverse complement strand
AATCTATTTCAATCTATTTCAATCTATTTCAATCTATTTCAATCTATTTCAATCTGTTTCAATGTATTTCAATCTATTTCAATCTATTTCAATCTATTTCAATCTATTTCAATCTATTTCAATCTGTTTCAATGTATTTCAATCTATTTCAATCTAAATTAAAACTTAAAAAAAGATGGAAACTAATAAATATATTCCGATTAAAGATTTGAAGATATATCAATTAGCCCGACAATTATCAAATATAGCATGGGATATTTATTCAAAGATGGGTTTTGAGGATAAAAAAATTATGGGAGATCAATTTATCAGATCCTCAGATTCTATTGGGGCAAACATTGCAGAAGGCTATAGTCGTTTTCATTTTCTTGATAAAGTTAGATTTTACTATAACTCGCGGGCTTCTCAATCTGAAGCGACTGATCATTGGCTTGAATTATTATTGGAAAGAAATAAAATTTCACAGGAAAACTTTGATACTTACAAATCAATTTCAAAAGATCTCCAAATAAAGCTTAACAACTTCATTAAACAAACAAAAGATGAAAACCAAAAATAAAAAATCATTCGAACTTAAATATACCAATGGATCATCTCCAAAATATTTCAAAATATTTCTATGTATTTCAATCTATTTCAATCTATTTCAATCTATTTCAATCTATTCCCAATCCGATTCATTAAACCAATATCTTGAAATAGCAGCAAAGAATAATCCAAATCTTAAAGCAAAATATAATAAGTATTTAGCTGATTTACAAAAAGTTCCACAAGTAGGAAGTTTACCTGACCTTGATGTTTCATTTGGCTTTTTTATTAAGCCAATGGAATTGATTGCAGGAAATCAAACCGCACAAATACAGGCTATGCAAATGTTTCCCTGGTTTGGGACATTAAAAGCTTCGAAAGATGAAGCTTCTTTAATGGCTTTATCATCATTTGAACTATTTAATGCCGAAAAGCAAGAGATATTTTATAACGTAAGGACTAACTATTACCAGTTATACCTAAACCAAAGGGAATTGCAAGTGTATGACACCACATTGGTTTTATTAAGAAGCATTGAACAATTGTTGTTGGTTAAAATGAAAACCATCAATACCGGAAATACAAACCAGGAAAATAAGAGTAATGAGGCCGTGCAGGGAAATAAATCGATGGGCATGAATGCCAATAAACAGCAGGAAAACAAATCGAATAATGCACCTATGTATAATCCTTCGATGGGGGGCAGCAGTTCGGTGTTTGCCGATTTATTGAGGATGCAGGTTGAAATTAAGGAACTGGAAGATAATATTGCCGCTCTCAAAAACAGGGAACGTATGTTGACCATCCAAATCAATACTTTGCTTAGCCGTAACAAAGAAACTGAAATCATAGTAGAGGAGGAATTAAAAATTCCCGATTTTGATTTTGAAAACCCTTCGTTAGCAGACAGTGTCAAAGCCAATAATCCTATGGTAAAAATGAATAAAGCCGACATTGAGGCATATAAAAAAAGACAAATCATGAACAGAAAAATGGGATACCCCATGATTGGATTGGGATTGAATTACTCATTGATTAATAAAAGTGAAATGAGTAATTCGGAAATGAACGGAAAAGATATGATTATGCCAATGATAAATCTGAAATTGCCTATTTACAGAAAAAAATACAAAGCATCGGTAAAAGAAGCTGAATTACTTGAAAATATGACAACAGACCAGTTGAGCAATACTGAAAATATGCTTTTGATGGAATTTTCGGAATATCAGATTGCTTTAAGAGATGCAAAAAGGGGTTTAGTACTATACAATGATATTACTTCGCTTACCCAAAAAAGCTTTGATATCTTATTGGTACAGTATTCATCATCGGGAGCTGATTTTGACGCGATTATAAGGCTGCACAGGCAATTACTCGATTACAGATTGAATATGATTGAGGCCAAGGTAGATCAATTAACTGCGATTGCAGGATTTCAAAAACTATTAGCAAAGTATTAATATGACAGTAAAATTAGCAAATATGAAAAATATATTTAAAAACAAATATCTACAGTTGGCAATTTTGTTTATAGCCGGATTATTTATTGGTTGGCTTGTGTTTCACGGGTCATCAAATCAAACCAGTCATAATCATTCAGACGAAGAGGGCGTTTCGGAAGTTTGGACTTGTGCTATGCATCCGCAAATAAGAATGGATAAACCGGGCAAATGCCCTATATGCGGAATGGATTTAATTTTACTTGACCAGGGAGCAACAAGCACAAATAGTAATGCAATAGAACTTTCGACCGATGCATTGCAATTGGCCAACGTGCAAACCAACCTTGTAAAAAGAGAAAAACCAGAAAAAGAAGTCCGCATGTATGGTAAAATTGAATCGGATGAACGATTGATACAAACGATTCCCGCACATATACCGGGACGGGTTGAAAAACTACTGGTTAATTTTACCGGCGATGAGGTATTTAAAGGACAATCCATTGCAATTCTTTATTCACCAACTTTAATACAGGCACAACAGGAATTGTTAGAAGCAAAAAAACTTGCCAATACTTTGCCCGGTGCTCTAGAGGCAGCAAGAGAAAAACTTCGTCAATGGAAACTTAGCGATTTGCAAATATCAGATATTGAAAAAACAGAGAAAATCATTTCGAATTTTGAGGTAAAATCAACTGTTTCCGGAATTATTACAAAAAAGATGGTTAATCAGGGCGATTATATTTCACAAGGTTCAGCTTTGTACGAAGTTTCTGATTTATCAAGGGTTTGGGTTCAATTTGATGCTTACGAAAGTGATTTACCCTGGATAAAACAAGGAGATAAAATAAAATTTATCTTACAATCAGTTCCAGGAAAGGATTTCACAGCAAATATTTCTTTTATTTCTCCTGTAATTGATGATTTATCGAGAGTGGCAAAAGTACGAATAGAACTTGTAAATAGCGGTAGAATTTTTAAACCAGGAATGTTTGCAACCGGCATTGTAAATGCCAAGCTTGGAGATTTTAAAGATAATATCATTATACCCAGTTCGTCGGTTTTATGGACAGGTAAACGTTCGCTGGTATATATTAAATTGCCTGATGCAAAAATGCCAACATTTCAAATGCGTGAAATTGAAATTGGTCCTGATTTGGGAAATAGCTATGTTGTTTTAAACGGACTAAAAGAAGGTGAAGAATTGGTTACCAATGGAGTTTTTAGTATTGATGCAGCTGCACAATTATCAGGGAAAACAAGCATGATGAACGAAGGTAAAAAAGCAAAAGATGAAATAATACCTGATTATCGTAGTAAAACCTCTGCTACTCTTGCCGGAAATTTGAATTTGCTCTTTAATTCTTATATTCCCTTTAAAGATAAACTTGTGGAATCGGATGCTGGTGGTGCATTTAAAGAATCACAAA
>DYPF01000254.1 GCA_020720105.1 Chloroherpeton thalassium | reverse complement strand
ATTAGAATGATTTTCTTTTCCATTTTTTTAAATATTTAGTTATTACAATATATTGTATGTCATTGAAACAAATATTGAATTTCCTTACTACCTAATCGTCTGATGTAAATAAACAAATCATCCAATTCTCCAGTAAATCTTTATGATTTGACTGTTCCATCAGAACTATGATGCAATAATGCAAACTGAACCTGGTCATCAAATTTGCCTGCGATTGGTCTTTTTATAATAACCCATTATTTATTTTACCCGAGTTTTTCTTTTACCTAAAATCAGAGTGTTAGCCAAACCTTAATTAAAATTTTATTAAATTGCACTTAATAATTCATTTTAAAAAGAAAGCATTCATAGAAACTTCAAGCCTGACCCAGAATTATATATTATATTTATTTCTTCTTGCGTCAGTTCAGCATTCCAAATTCCCACTTCATCTATATATCCACCCCAAACTTGGTTGATGTTTGTAATAGTAGTAAATGATCGACCAATTTGTAATGGTGTGCTATGGCTTGGATTAGCCGGCGTATTTAGCAAAGTTGCAGTAAGGACTCCATTGGAGTAAATTTTACTTGTGCCTTCGGCTAAATAGATAAAGGTATACATGTTCCAATCGCTGACATTAACAGATTCAGTTCCATAGAAATTGATCCAACTCTGATTAGATTGCCAACTCACTAATGCTGCTGAACCAACAGTTGCCCCCCCATAGCCTCCTGAATGAAACATAAAACCATTTTTGCCTCCACTTGGATTTGTCATTGTGCCACCTAAAGAAATCTTTTCTGAATTAGTTTGCTTTGCCCAGATATTCAAAGTGAATACAGTAGTACTGAGATTTACTCCAGTCAAAACGTAGTCAGAATTACTATTAAATAATAAGCAACTATCTATAATTCCATCAGTGCTCAATGTTACCTCATTAACTGTTCCTTGATGACCATTCCCACTTTCATCATTAGCATTACCATTAAAAGGGTAATAAGCAATTAGTCCTTCTGTTGGAATTTTTGGGATTGCAGTTCCATTAACCATAATTGGCGAACCGCTTAATGCTGTTTTCCCATCTGCTTTAAATGCAGTTATAGTAAGTATTTGTGTGCCTGGTGTCTGACCAAGAGTCCATATTACACTTGCTTTGCCGCTTGCATCGGTAGTTGCAGTTTCAAATGAAACAGAGCCTTCTGCAACTGTAAAATTTATTGTTGCACCTTTAAAGGCATTACCATTTTGATCTTTTACCATTATCTCAATCGGATTTATCAATGGTTCACCAACAAATTGGCTCTGGTCCGCTCCTGAAATAAGCTCTATTTGCGTAGCTTCGAGTTTAATTTCATCTTTATTGCATGAATTGTAAAGTAATGCAATGCAGCAGATCAATAGTACTGAAACTGTTGAAATAAATATTTTACTTTTCATTGATGAATTTTATTTGCTTATTAAAATTATTATAATCGACTTCCTTTTAAAATTTAACTTTTAAGCCAAAATCAATCCTGATTTGCATATATCATCAGACTAGAAAACGTCCTTAAAAACACGACCTAAAGAATTAATAAAACATATATCGTAAACTACTAATAACATAAGACAACTTCATTTACTCCATCCATTTTCGCTAAATATAATTGAGATTTCTTCTTCTGTTAAAGCACGGTTATATAAACGCATTTCGTCAATTATACCATCGAAGAACCAATCTTCTCCTGAAGATAAGTTATAAGTCCACCTTCCTAATACAAGTGGATTTCCTGTATGTACCATATTGCCTCCAGTACCTGCATAAGTAACTGAAACAGATATTCCGTTTAAGTACATGGCAACATCAGTTAATCCTTTAGCAATGACGACTAAATGTGTCCATTCGTTTTCCAAAATTGCACCTGCGGGAGATTTTGCATCTCTTCTACTATATGCTGCTGCAATTCCACCATCACCAATTCTGAAAGTGATAATCCCTCCTTGAATAACTGCTATTCTAAATCCCTGATAGTAGTAAGTCGGACTATTATCCGAACTAATAATACCAAATTCCCCACTTGAGGTTGCACCATGCCAATATACCCATGTGCTTATAGTAATCGGTAACTGTATATTGTTTAATATGTTACCCATATCAACATAATCGTTTGTTCCATCAAAATTATAACAGCTATTTTCATTCCCGAATCTGTCAATACCAATTGCTGCCCCGTAAATAGTTCCATTGTAACCATTTCCACTTTCATCATTGGCATTGCCATTAAATGGATAGTATGCTACTAAACCTTCAGTTGGAATTTTTTGATTTGCAGTTGAGCTTACGGCAATTGGTGAACCTTTTAAGGCAGTTTTCCCATCTGCTTTAAATGCATTTATAGTGAGTATTTGTGTGCCCGGTGTCTGACCCAGAGTCCAAATTACACTTGCTTTGCCGCTTGCATCGGTGGTTGCTGTTTCAAATGAAACAGAACCTTCTGAAACTGCAAAATTTATTGTTGTGCCTTTAAAGGCATTGCCATTTTGATCTTTTACCATTATCTCAATCGGATTTACCAAAGGTTCACCAATAAATTGGCTCTGGTCTGCTCCTGAAATAAGCTCTATTTCTGCTGCTTCAAGTTTAATTTCATCTTTTTTGCATGATATATAAAATAATGCTATACATAAAATTAATAAAACATAAGGAGCTAAAACATTTTTATTTCTTGTCATAATTTTAGGATTTAGTTATTAATTATTTAATGTTTGTGTTTCTCGCCATTATAAGGTTTTTGTATTAAACGAATTAGCTACCAACGGACAAACAAGTGCATTAAAATTCGCCTGGGCTTATCATCCTAAAGATTCATTTATATGCATTTTCCCCCGGACGGAACAGGTTTTGAAATATACAGACAGCTCACAACCGTGATAATGTGGTAATAAATAATGTTAATGACAGAATAAACGAACCTACCGCACATCCATTTGCCATATTCATTTTTTGTCGTTGTTCTTTAAACGCATTCGTGAATTCAATTTCAGTGATGCTGTTATCTGCATTCAGTTGATATAATTCACTTAAATTTGGGTTTGTCCCTTTATATTTGCAAGCATATAACCTTGCCCTGCCAATTCCTTCTGAATTGTTTAAAACAAATTTTCTGGTGATTTTTATTGTTTTATTGTTTCCGATTTTATAGGTAAAACATTTGCCTTGTGCTGGTATCAGACATAAAATATCTTTCTTGTCGACAGGCTGTATAGAACTATTATCTTTGATTATAATAGAATCCTTATCAATTCTAATATTATCATAACTTAATGATTGATTTTTTGTTAGCAGAATTGTATTCTGGCCCGAAATAAACTGACCAATAAGAAACACAAAAAGAGGTGTGATTAATAATTTAGTTTTCATAAATTTATTGCCCATGCCATTGGGACTTGTTTTGATCGTTTGG
>DYPF01000253.1 GCA_020720105.1 Chloroherpeton thalassium | reverse complement strand
ATCATAGTCTACTTCGCGGGGTAGTCTCTTCGCCTTGGTTTGTCGTAGCTTGTTTTGAATTTGGGCAAATAATATTCATTTAAAGAAATTGGGAAAATATTCTCGGGATAGAATTCAATATATGCTGAGTTTTTCCAAACAATATTCGCAACATCATTGTTTTCGAAATATATGCTAATAGAATCAGCGCCGCTTTTTTGGGCGCCACTTTCGCCATCTTCACCAATAATAAAGTATAGGCTTTGGGCTTTTTCTTTACTGATTAAAACAGAAATACTATCATCTTTGAAGAAAATATCAATATCTCGCCCACTAATTTGGTCGATTTTCCCTATGCCCAAAGTATCGCTATTGGATACGGAAAATGAATTATTATGCAATTTGATATATTCAATTTTTTGATTAGGAAATTTAACTTCAATCGTATCTGCAAATAACTGCAAACTATCATACCAAACAATAGGTTCACCAGTTAATTCAAACTTCTCACGAGTTGCTGTGTATTCTGCTTTCTGACATTTGGAATATAAATTGCCTTTTAAAATTTCCACATTATTCAAAAATTGATAAATCTCATTATCTTTAACTTGATTTGCAAAAAATGTATCAGAGAATATCATCAAAGTATCCATTTCCACTTTGTTGCTATCAGATTTTAGAGTGTCGATATAGAATAATCCAGCATTTCCATAAGCTAAAATAAAAAAGTCTTTCGGCTTGTGGTGTAAAGTATCCGAAACAATAGTACTTTTATTTTTCTTGCCAAATACCCTAACATCGCCATAAGCAACAGACTCATCATTTTCTGTATTATTAATCAACTCATCACTTTTGATTAATAACGAATCATTTTCGATGGAGACATCTTCGTAGAAATGAGCTATATTTGTTTCAAAATTGTACTCGCCTCGCTTTGCAATCAATGTATTCGAGGTATCTTGAATTTTAATATTATTTTTAGCATAAGCATTTTTGGAATTGCCCAGATAATTTATCCAGTTTGAAGTAATTACCATCTTATTTTTCGAAATAATAACATTTCCACGCAATTCCACATTGTTGGCTTCGATAAATTGTATTGCAGTATCGCATTGAAGGGTGATTTCGCCTTGCTCGAACATCACATTTCCAATAAAATTACGAACGCTATTGTTTTCGAGAGAAATGCCCACCAAACTATCTGCGTTTTTTAGACGAACAGGCTGAGCAGAAAATAAATTCATATTATATGAAAAGAAAATAAGGCAAATTGCAATGAAGATGAAATATTGGTTGCGTAGTCCAAATAATCCAATTTTGTCACTCCCGTAACCGCGGTATTCCACTGATAGATTGGGTTTATAGATGCCCACTTTCGTGGGAATGACAATTTTCTGGTGTACAATATATATGTTTTTATTCATCAATTCCACTAAATTCTTTGCCTTTTACGAATGTTTTAGCAATGTGATTATATCCATAATGGTAGAACATATCTTTATAAGAATCTGTATCTAATATCAAGAATGAGGCTTCCTTGCCAATTTCCAAACTTCCCAATTTATCGGAGAGATCCATTGAATATGCTGCGTTCAAAGTAGCTGCTGTAAGTGCTTCTTCAGCAGTCATTCTTAGATTTAATGTTGCCAACCAGAGAACCATAAGCATATTTTCATTATAAGAGGAACCGGGATTGCAGTCAGTAGCAAGGGCTGTGATTGCACCATTATCAATTATTTTACGAGCATTTGCATAAGGTAATCGAATAAAGAAAGAAGTTCCTGGTAGCAAAGTAGCTACTACATTTGCATTCCTCATTTGCTCAATTCCTTGGTCAGAAACAAATAGCAAATGATCAGCAGATTTTGCTCCGACTTCGGCTGCTAACTCGGCGGCTCCAACCCAAGCTAATTCATCGGCATGCATACGAATCTGCAAACCTAATTCTTTGGAACGATTGAAGATTTTTCGTCCTTGTTCAATTGTGTAATATCCTTTATCTACAAAAGCATCGCAATAATCTGCTAAATTATTCTCAGCAACTTTTGGCAGCATTTCATTGCAAATCAAATCAACATATTCATCTCTTTTGCCTTTGTATTCTATAGGGAAATCGTGAGCTCCCAGAAAAGTAGTTTTAATTTCGATTGGGAATTTGGATCTGAGAATCTTGATTGCTTCGAGCATTTTAATTTCAGTTTCGGTATCGAGTCCGTAACCGCTTTTAATTTCTAATGCAACAGTTCCGTGTATGATTGCATTATTTATTAATTTACTACCCGAGGCAACTAATTCTTCCAAAGTTGCCGCACGAGTTGCACGAACAGTAGATTGAATACCGCCACCCTCTTCTGCAATTTCCAGATATGTTGCCCCTTGCATTCTTCGAGCAAATTCGTATGCCCTATTGCCACCAAATACAATATGAGTATGCGAATCCACGAAGCCCGGAATTACGGCTTTGCCTTTGGCATCAATAAATTCAATTGGCTCATTACTAAAATTTTTATAATATTCCTCTAATTCAGAATTTTTTCCAATCCAAACAATTTTCTCATCAAATATCATTGCTACGTCTTCGAGTTCGCAAACATTATTCATTGCTTGGTTTGTTTTATATTGCAAATTAGAATCTGTAATCTGCACCAAATTTGATATATTTTTAATTGCTTTCATTATGATTATTTATTATATTTTTCCATTGAAAGAATCAATCACTTGTTTTCTCAATTTATATTTGAAAAATTATAAACGTATCAAGAGAAATTTTAGTTAAAAATTAATTTCAAAATTTATCCCATAGGATGTATCTTTGTAATCAAACAAATAACTATTTGATTTATTATCATAATTGGATAAATACAAACCAAACATCATATATTTTACTAATTTGTTTTCAAATTCATAAGACTTAGACAATTTAAAATCAAAAAACAATTGTGTATCCTTCCTTAATGTAAATGAAGAATCGGAGGCTTGCACATAATACTTGAATTTCTTTGAGTAATAATTACCCTCTGTTCTAAAAACAATAGAATAAGGCAATATGTACGTAAAACTTGCATTAAGTCCAAAATTATCATTGCTATATGGATCCTCGAATAACTCAGATTCTCCCGAATAATAAATCGCTTCTTCCACAAAAGTGGAATCAAGTGTGAATAATGTTTTTGTGTAATCTGCACCAATAGATATTCCAATATTATCTGTAATATTCTGAGAAATTTTAATTCCTAAATCAAATTTGCTTGGAGTAGTTTCTATCATAGATGTTTGAGTTAAATTGGAATTTGTTGAGGAAACATCCTCGATTTTCCCGATTCTCCTTTGCTTCTTCTGAATAAAATTAGATGTCTTTGAACTAATATCTATTGGATTTATTCTTGCAGCAGAATCTTGGGGTGTCGGATCGACTGTGAATTTCTTAATAGCGAAATCTGAATATGAATAAATGG
>DYPF01000252.1 GCA_020720105.1 Chloroherpeton thalassium | reverse complement strand
GGTGGTCAGTACAGAAGAAATATGTAAAAAATGATTTTATCGGTTTTAAAAGCGCGCTTAATTAAAAAGTTAAGGGCGTTTTTTTTGCTTGATTCAATTGCACTATTTTAAAAATAAAAGTTATAATCGCTGTATATTTCTAAATTAGAAAAGTATTAAACAATTTGAGATTGTCAGTAAAATAATTAAATTTGCAGGTAATTCAATTAAACACATATTTTGAAACCAATCTATCTATACCTAATAATTGGCTTAGCTTTTTTCAATTCATGCAAAAAAGAAATTTCATTTACCACCAATGCTGTCAAAATTTCAAAATTAGATAGTCCGACATTAACGTCAATAAATGGTATATCATATGTAGGAGGTACTATCTTTATTAGTGCAGGCGATGGTGTATACAAATCTGCCGATATGGGCAGCTCGTGGGTCAAGCTTAGTTCCCTCCCGAATGCAGCATACTCTAAAATTTCGTTTTTGTCACCAGATACAGGAATTGTTTATAGTTCTGGTAAGCTTTATTATACCGAGAATGGAGGAATCAACTTCTCTTCAACCACGATTACTGCAACAGATGTCAGGCTACGAGGATCAATAGGGTATTTGCTAAGCAAAAATGGAGACGATGGAATAATATATAAATCGACTAATAAAGGTAAAACTTGGGTCGTGATGAAGTATTATTCACAAATTGGGTCTTTAAATGTCGTTAATATTATCAATAACTATACAGTTTCGTGCACGGGTTTAAATAGGGATTATATTAGTACTGATAATGGTTATACTTGGAATTTGAATTCATTTGGGACAGAATTAGCATCTGCTGAAAGTATTATAGATACGTATCATATTGATGCAGAAAGTACCGATTATACAAAGTATAACAAGTTTTATTTCACATTAAAATCTCACATAAATGATGGTTATGTTGATGAAATAAATCTTCATGAAGATTTCGAAAATCAAGATTATAACGAAGCTGGCGTTTTGTATTATAAAATAAAATTTTATAACAAAGATAGGGCTTTAATTGTGGGTCAAAATTCAATATTACGTAAACAGGGTTCAGATTGGGTATATTGTTGGAATATTGATGGAACAACCATACCATACACCTTCCTTAATTTTGAATTTATTGATGAGAATACAGTAATGGCTGTTGGGACTTCAGGTTTAATCTGTTTAATCGAGATATAATGAAAATAAAAATATTGATTGTTTTATTGATGCCAATCATTAACTCTTTTGGGCAAGGATTTATAGGTAGTTTAAAATTTGATTTAGTTCAATACCAAATAATTGATAAAATACAAACCAAAACATCATCTACTTTGAAACCACAATTTGAAGCATTTGAGGCCAAAAAAGTAGCCATTAACATTGCTATAATGGGCGGATATGAATTTCGAATGTATAGGTTTAATGATGACATGTCAATTGGATTATCATTAAATCTTGGACTGGGTTATGGCTCTCAAAATGTGGGAACTTTTACCGAAAGCGAAGCATTGTCAAAAGGGTTCCTAATGAGCTTTCCCGAATATGTCATGTTGTATTACGGCAGCAATGCTACGGAAGATTCGTATAAAACTCATGGTATAGCTTTAGGATTTGGATATGAATATACTTACGCTCCAGTATCTTATCATTCGCCAAGTATAGCATTAGAATATTGTTATGATAAAAATTATTCTATAAGATTAAGCTATAATTTGCTTAAATATAAATACTACACTCAAATGCAGCTATACGACTCGTACGAGTTAAGAGAAGTTTTAAATATAAGAAATATTTCGCTTACATATATAAATTATTTTTAATTATTAAAATCCTATCTCAATGAACAAATTTCTTCTTCCTTTTGTGTTTTGGTTTGGTAGTTTGCTTGGGCAGACAGAATTCACCAGCCCTTATACGCTGAGTAATAGTAAAGTTTTTGAAGACAACAAGCAATCACACATGAGAACTATTGTGCTCGACGGATATATTTATTCGTTTCGTACCGATATATTGTCTAGAATGTCAATTTCGAAATATGATATTGCAAACAAAGTCGAGCTATATAGAAAGGATTTGCCTGGCTACCAGCATTTAGAAGCATTAACTATTAATCAGAAAATTTATGTTTTTGAATACAAATGGGTAAAAGAAACAGAATCAGAACAAGTTTGGGTAAAAGCTTTAAATACTGAAACAGGTACTTTTGAAACTCCAATAAAGATTGTAGAAGTTAAAGGCAAAGTGAAAAATAAATTCGAAATTAGTGCATCAACCGATTATTCCAAAATTCTTGTTAAATATAAAAGACATGCTACTTCCAAAAACAATGACAAAAACTTCGATGTTTATGGATTTATTATTTTTAATTCCAATTTTGAGCAATTGGAGAAAATAGATTTCACATCACCCTATGCCGAATCTAAAGTTCTTTTGTTTGACTATGAGATTAAAAATGATGGCAGCGTTTATGTAATGCAGGAAGTTCTTCCCGAGGACAAAACAAAAGCATATAGCGATGGGCTTAAAAATTCTAGATACGAAGTATATAACCTTAGCAAAGGGCAAGTCGAAAAAACTGTTGTTGAACAAACACAGAGTCACCGAATTGCCTATATGTTCCTTAATTCTAAAGATGAAATACTCGTGGCGGGTTTGTTTTCGGTAGAGCCAGACAAAGAAAAATGTGATGGGTTTTATTTTTATAATTTAGAAACCCAAAAAACGTCTTACTATAGAATTCCAATCGAAACAGTCAATATGTACGAAAACGATGCTACGGAAAATTCTAATCGCTCTAAATTTGATGATAAAAAACCCATATTTGATGATTTAAATTATTTTAGGATAGAATTGCAAAAAGATGGTGGATTTTTATTAATAGCACAACAATACGACGTTAAAGTAAAAACAAGTAAATTTAATGGACGAACAGAAACTACTTCCACTTATTTTATTGGAGATATTTATGTGTTGAATATATCAACCGATAAAGAAATGATATGGTTATCTAAAATACCTAGAAATCAAGAAACAATTAATACTTCAATCAATACTTATGAATATGTAAAAAGTCAAGAAGGATATAGCTTCTTTATGTTCGAAGATGTTCGGAATTTGAATCTAAATTTAACCGAGAGACCACACGAATTTAATGATTACTATGGAATTTTAACAGAGTTTAAGCTCGATGAAAAATCAGGCGCACTTTCACTCATCCCTATTGTTGATATGAAAGAAGTTACACTTGATTTTGAAAACAAACCGGTGAAACCAGATTATTTTAACATCAGAAACCTTATATATATTAACCAGACTGGAATGTTGGAATTAGATTTAAATAGTAAAAAACAAGTTATGATGCATTTTTCTATGACAAAATAGTATCGCACGATATTTGAAAATCGGAAAAGCGCTCTTAATTAAAAAGTTAAGGGCGTTTTTTG
>DYPF01000251.1 GCA_020720105.1 Chloroherpeton thalassium | reverse complement strand
CCTTCCAAAACAACAAAGTTTGCCTTATTTCTTAATAATCGTTTAATTGCCCAATCAAATCTAATTAATTTCTTTCCCATAATTATCTCAAGTATACATTTAAAATAAAGATTTAGAAACGAAAATTCAAGTTGATTATTATTGAAGTTGTTGATATAATTCTATCATATTATAAAATCAAACTACATATTTTGCACAAAATTTCTACTTGCAAAGGAAATGTATAATTTCCAATTTTGTGCTTTATTTAGAACAAATAAACTAATTTTGTATTTTGTGTTTATTTGTACGGGAAGAACTTTCTAAATATAAATTTAATTTGCAAACTATGATTCTTCAATGTGATAATATCTATAAAACTTACAAAAATAAGATGGGTACAACTACCGAAGTTCTAATTGATTTGAGTATTTCAGTAGATAAAAGCGATTTTGTTTCTATTCAAGGTGCATCGGGCTCGGGGAAAAGCACTCTTTTGCATATTTTGGGTGGTTTGGATATGCCCGATAAAGGCGATGTGATTCTTCAAACCGACTATTCAACGCATATATACAAATTAAATGACAAGAATTTGAGTGAAATCCGAAACAAGTATTTTGGATTTATTTTCCAATTTCATCATCTTCTGCCTGAATTTTCAGCACTCGAAAATGTAGCAATGCCGTCCCTGATTGCGGGCAAAAGTAAAACTGAAAGCTATGATAAAGCTAAGTTGCTACTCGACAAAGTTGGTATGACTAATTTTTTGAATAAAAAGCCTGCTACTTTATCTGGTGGCGAACAGCAACGAGTAGCAATTGCACGCGCACTAATCAATGAACCTTTGATTGTGTTTGCAGACGAGCCGACCGGAAATTTGGACAGCAGAAACTCACAACAATTTTTGGAAATTACTCAAAACCTTATTTCCGAACTTAAAACTACCTTTATTATTGCCACCCATAGCCAAGAAGTAGCAGAAAGAGCAGCCAAAAAGTATGAGCTTATTGCAGGAAATTTGTCACTTATTTAATTATATGTAATTTGATTTTGTAATAATTAATATTATCAATATAATGTGTTATTTTTTTTCATTAGCAGAAGAAGAAATTAGACTTCAAAAGCGATTTGATGCCAAGCTCGATATTCGCAAAAAATATATTCCACAAGACAAACTTGTAGGTTTTTCGTATCCATTAGTGCCAATTCTGACAAATGATGAACCTTTTATTTTGCAATATGTTAATTGGGGTTTGGTGCCAAGTTGGGTTAAGTCTCCCGATGATGTGGAAAGTATTCGTAAATTAACATTGAATGCGCGAGCCGAAACAATTTTTGAGAAGCCCTCGTTTTCGGGCAGTATAAAATACAAGAGATGCTTGGTTCCTGCTACTGGCTTTTATGAATGGCAACACCAAGGCAAGCAGAAAATCCCGTACTTTATAAAATTGAGCGGGCAAGATGTGTTCACTTTTGGTGGAGTTTGGAGTGAATATATTGATTTCACTACTGGTGAATTAATCAAAACATTTTCTATAATCACTGTTCCTGCTAATCAATTGATGTCGGAAATACACAATACCAAAAAGCGAATGCCACTAATATTCACGCAAGATAGCGAGCGGCAGTGGCTGAATAATTCACTCACGAAGCCCGACATACAAGAGCTAATGCAACCACTCTCCGATGGAATACTGCAAGCAGAAATGATGTGAATTAGATGTTTATTTAGATCAAGCTTGCAAGGTTAGTTCCTACAAGCTATGGAGATCATCAAATACCTTTCTTTATTAATAATATACAAAAATATAAAAAAAACTAACTTGACCGAAGCGTATAAGCAGTTTAAATAATTTAACATATACAAAAATAAGTATTTATCTTAATAATTCTAATTAATTTAGGAAAATTTATTAAAATATTTGCTTATTTCCAAAATAAATATTAAATTGCATCTAAAGTAAATGATTGTTTTATAATTAACAGGAGCGATTATGTTAAAAATTATAAAAATTATAATTTTGATTACAATAATTTTTGGATCAAAAGCAGAGTGTTTTTCACAAGGAGCCGTTAGCTACTTTAAGTCATATAAGACTAATCCGATAATTGAGTTACTTGATTCAATGCACTTCAAGCAACAAACAGTTGAGATGTGGATTCAGTTTAATGAAATCCGAGACGAATACAAAATAATCAGCGATAACTTTCAATACGACTTAAAATTAGTAAGAATGAATGATTCAATGTTTATCCATTATTCAATCTTTGCTGATAACCAATGGTTAACACAAACATCAAAAACATCATTACCAGCTGATACATGGCATCATATTGCAGGAGTTTTTAATGGAAAAAATCTTTTTGTTTATTTAAACGGCAAAGATGTAAGCTCGTCTGAAGTTAAATTTGAAAGTAACTTAGAATTGAAAAGTTCAATTCATAATAAAATTCAATTCGATGGATTTATTGATGAAATAAGAATTTGGGAAACTGCATTATCACCCGATGAAGTTCATTACTGGCGATTTATTCCCATTGTTTCCCGACATAAAAAATGGAATAGTTTGTTAGCTTTCCTTAGGTGCAACGACAATATTGTGCCTGACAATAACGGTAATGTCCTTAGCCATCATATCTTTGATTCAAAAAGTTTTTCTGCTCATAAGACACAGGTCAATGATTACGTGAAAATGGAATACGTTATTAAACAAAGTTTTTACAAAAAATCCAGATATAATTCTATTCAGTCCAGCCAAAACAACTCTATTCCTGGTCCCTCAGCAAAATCCGTTGCCATTTATTTTAATAATTCAATTATACAATTATTTAATTATGAAAATCTTGAATTTAAATATGGAAGTCTTAATAATGATGACAGAATAGAAATTACCAATTCGAGCTCAGATTTTATGCATAATGATGAGGTTCCATTTGCTATGATTAAATATAAAGGTGATTTAATATACGGGGCATATCGTTACAATACCAAAGTAAATATTTATAAAGCCGATTTAGAGCATCTTTACTCTAGACCTTTCTCTGATAAATTTGGTGAGGTTGATATAAGAACCAAAATCAGCCCTACTTTAGCAATTTTACATGATACTTTATATTTGTTTTATGTCGCTACTGACGGAACTCTCTATGCTGACAAAACTACAGATTTAAAAAACTGGACAAGAGCGGCAATAATTGACCGAAGTCTTAATTCAGATCATGGGGGAATTTCGGCTTATAAATACAGAGATACAAGCGGTAACGAAACTATTTATTTAGCGTATGTCAATAAAACACTTGATAGTATAATTCTTTCAAGATTTTATGGCGATTATGTTGTTACTGAAAATTCAATTCATGTAAAAAAACTGCGTAATCTTTCAATTGTTCCGGGAACAGTAAGTGGTAGTTTTTCAAATGGCCATGCACTTCAAATATTTTATAGTTCAGACGAAGCAAACGGATC
>DYPF01000250.1 GCA_020720105.1 Chloroherpeton thalassium | reverse complement strand
TCTAAATACTTACCTTTCGTTTTTATAGTTTAATATTTTATCCATATCTGAATATATACTTAAATTCTTTATTAAGTTTTTTATGTTTATCAATTTCTGCTTTAAAAAATTAAGTTTCTTGTTTCCCAATAAATTCACGAAATATTTCCAAATTCTCTTTTTCTTCTGTTTCATTTAGCATCGATATATTCTGTTCTATCTTCTGTAAAAATCTTTATTAATGGTTCATTATGATAAAGTTGGATATAATTCATTAACAATCTTGATGCCCTACCGTTTCCGTCACCAAATGGGTGAATATATACAAAATCATAATGAATATCTGCTGCAAGTTTCAATATTTCTATACCTTTTACATTATCAATTTTTTCGTTTGCAGATAATTGTTCTAGTAAATTTGGAACTTTCTTATAGTCAGGAAAATATTTTTTATCCACGTATACTTGTGCAAGACGCAAATCTCCTTTTGACATATCAAAATTACCTAAAATTGTATTTGTAAAACTTCCTGTATTCTTCATCACTAATCCGCCAATTTCTTGAATAAATTCAAGTGATAATTTCCGTTTTAGTTTTGCTTGTTCTTTTATATTTTGAAATGCAGTAAAATGGTCTTTTATCATTAAATGTTCTTTCAGAGGTTTTCCTGCTGTTGTAATATCATTTTCCAATAATACTTTTGTATCAGTTTCAGTTAATGAACAAACTTCATTTTTTTTGTTGAATACCAAACTATCGAAATAACACAAAATTTTTCATAGTCAACCACATCTTGCAAATTGAGGTTCTTAAATTCTTGATTTAATTTTTCTAATTCACTCCACATACTATTAAATTTCAAATGTTTAAGTAATTCCAAAATTAATTAAATTTTACTACAAGATAATAATTATTTGTTAACTCTATATCAATCAATTCGTTTATTATGCCTAACGGATGGCGGCTAACCACAGGTAGGGCTTTCACCAAACCAAACTAATTCACCGCTTTTCAAAATTAATATTATTTTTCAAACTGCAAAACGCATCTGCTTGTGATTTAGGTTCTGTTAGCTGCTGCCACACTACAAGTTGCCATAACATTATCTGATTTTATTACGTGTTGCAATTATTTTCCAGTGTTTATCGTCAAATTTCTTTACGTAAATGTCAAGTGCTTTTTTGTAGTATTCATTTGCAACGCCACTTTGCTTGTTCTTTTTTGATAAGTCTCCAAGTGATACAAAAATGTCTGCAAATATGTCGTGGTCATTTTTATAAAATTGTTTATCTATTTGCAGTGCTTTATTTATTTTCTCATCAGCATCTGTCAGTTTATTTTCTTGAATTAACAAATTACCGAAGTTTAAATATACAATTGCTGTCAAAGGATGTTTGTCTGAAAAAACTTTCTGGTGAAGTTTAAGCGATTGTTTAAATAATGACTCTGCTTTGATGTAATTTCTTTTAGAGGTTTCAATCAAGCCAAGTCCGTTTAATGCAATTGCTGTCGCTGCATCGGTTTCAAGACCGTAACTGTTATTGATTTTGATAACTTTTTGGTAAAGCGTGTCAGCGGGCTTGTAAAGACCAAGACAATAGTTCACATAAGCAGCTGTATTTAACAAATCAGTCGTGCTTGGGCACGTTAATGGGTGATAAATTGAAGCAATTGAAAGTGAACTTTCAGAATGCTCTTTAGCTGAATTTAGATTTGAAAGTGTAATGTCAAGGTCGGCTAAACCTGACAAAACTGTCGGTAGTCTATTTCTGCGTCCTAATTCACTGTTGTATATTTCAATTACAGAGTTGTATTGTTTTTCTGATATAATGTAATCGCCCATAATTTTATTTAAATAGGCAAGAACTGCTAAATAGTTGGCATAACGAGAACTGTTTAAACCGAAATTTTTCTTTGTAATTTCAATCCCTTTGTTCAAATTTTTTCTTGCATCATCGTATTTTGCAAGTGCAATGTTCACCTGGCTTAATATTAGATTACATTCTGCAATATTCTGCCCATTATTTTGTGGTTGGTTTTCGTAGCATTGCAAACATTTTTTAAAAATTGAATCTGCTTTATGATAATCGTTTAATTTAAAATAACATATTCCATAATAAAGTATGGTTTGGCAGTAAGTTTCTTCTTGCTTGTAGTCTGAAAATTGCAATGCCATCTTAATATAGAATAAAGCATTTTGTAAACTATCTTGTTGCAAGTAATTTTTTGATAAACCATTATAATTTGAAATCAAATCTTTTTTGTTGTCTTTATTCAAAGTGTCTTTTCTCAAAATAGAATTAGCAGCCTGAAACAAATCATTAGAATAAGTGAATTGTAATTCGTCAGCAAGCGAAAGAGCAAGATTGCTGTATAATTTTGCCAATCCATTGTCAGCTGAGTCTTTTACGGTTTTATAGTTCTCTATTGCTTTTAAGAAAATAGAGTCAGCTAATGAGAACTTGCTGAGATTTTTATAGCAAAATGCGATATTATTTAATGACCAAGATTTTTCCTCGTCCCAATATTTGGAATTATGGTCGCAAGCCGTTAAATAATTGTGTGCGATGTTGTAATTTATTAGTGCATCTTCAAACTTATTGTTGTCATACTCGGCACCCGCTTTGCATTGGTAGGCTTTGTATAGATTGCTGTATGTTCCGCTAATTTTCCATAAGTCGCTTTCATTTGAAAATGATTTAAGAAGATTGCTAATATTTGCGGGTAACTTGGTTGAATCGTTTTGTAATCCATCTAATACATCATTTACTTTGTCTGTATTTGAGGCGGCTTCATCTTCTATTCCAAGCCACAATTTCCCTGCTTTATTTGCTTTTAAGCCATATTCAATGGCTCTATCGCAGTCTCCATTTTTAAGGGCATCTGCACACTCTTCAACATAGTCAAACATTAGTAAATTATTTTGAAGATTATCTCGACCATTGTTTAGAACGTAAAGAATCTTTCGATATGGCTTGAATGATATTGGAGTGTAAGTGAAAAAAGAAGCTACTATTAAAATAATTAATGACCGTATAAAAATGGACTTTATGTTTTGATGATTTGTCTCTGATTTTCTATTGAGAAATAAATAAATTCCTAAAGCGATAAATAGCACTCCATTCGGAATTGGAAAAAAGTTGTAATAATATTCCTTGTTAAGCCAAACTAAGTATGGTAGAAAGAAAAGCGAAGTTGAAAGAGCAATCCCAGATGTTATTGAAAGAGCAATTCTCAAATTTTCTTTAGTATAAAAAAGCCAATAGCCCCCGATAAGATATGACAATGTTAGCAACCAAGTCGAAAGGGGAAATAATTCACTACTACCAGAAACGTCTATAAGTTGAAGTACTAAGGTAACAGCAAAAATGATTAATATTATTTTTTCGTAACGTCTCATTGTTGATTTTTATGATTGCAGCTAACTCATTAATATCATTAGGTTTTAGATTTATACCCTTACAAAAATAAGTTA
>DYPF01000249.1 GCA_020720105.1 Chloroherpeton thalassium | reverse complement strand
TGTGAGATAACTGATAAAGGGCTAAATAAATTAATAGATCCTAATTTTACTGACAAAGTAATTAAACTATAGAGGTATGAAAATTTTTAATTATATCTAACCTTCGGAAGGATAAAAATATACAAAAATGACTACTTTTTAGGCAGCCATTTTTGTGTATTATATTTTTAGAATTTTTATTTGTCTGCTTCGCCAAGAATTGGATCAACAGAACCGATTATTACAACCATATCAGCAATCATTGAACCGCGAGCAAGTTCGGGTAATAATTGTAAATTTGATGAAGAAGGAGAACGCATCTTCAATTTCCAAGGATGACCAGTGCCATCAGAAACAATAAAAAAGCCTAATTCACCCTTAGGCGCTTCTATTGGAGTATAAGTTTCACCTTTTGGTGGTGCTGCACCAAAATTAATTAACATAAAGTCGTGAATCAATTCCTCCATCTTAGTATAAACTTCATTCTTGCGAGGTAGCACAGATTTAGGCTTATTAGCAATAATATCGCCTTTGGGCATTTTATCTAAAACTTGGTAAATAATATTGATACTTTCTTGCATTTCGCGAATTCTAACCATATAGCGTGCCAAAGCATCGCCATCTGATTCGGTAATAACATTGAAATCTAATTGATCGTAAACCAAATATGGATTATCACGTCTTAAATCTCTTGCCACACCCGAACCACGTAAAGTAGGTCCAGTTGCACCTAATTGAATTGCTTTTTCAGCGGAAATATAACCGATGCCTGCCATTCTATCCACGAAAATCTTGTTGCGATGAATTAAACCTCCACTTTTCTTTAATTTAGCAGGAAATTCATCAGCCCATAAGCGGATACCTTGCAGAACATTATCGGGAATATCATTAGCAACTCCACCGATGCGAGTATAGCTTGTGGTAAAGCGGGCACCCGAAATTTCTTGGAAGAAATCGTAAAGTTTTTCGCGTTCAATAAATGTCCAGAGGAACACCGTCATTGCACCAATATCCAAACAAGTGGAGCCCATTGCCATCAAATGTGAAGAAATTCGAGCCATTTCGGAAACAAGAACTCTAATCCACTGTGCTCTTGGAGCTGCTTCAATTCCTAAAGCCGTTTCGATAGCTAAAGCAATTGCAGTATTATTGGACATCGGAGCAACATAGTCCAATCTATCTGTATGAGGAATAAATTCGTGATAAGTAACATTTTCGGCTAATTTCTCAAAGCCACGATGCAAGTAACCCAATTCGGGAACAGCATTGATGATAGTTTCGCCGTCCAACCGCAAAACAACACGCAAAACGCCGTGAGTTGCTGGGTGTTGGGGTCCCATATTCAGAATCATTTCATTTTCTAAAGCATCATCAAAAATTAAGCTAATATCTTGCCTTTGAAGTTCTTTATAAATTTTTTCGTTACGAATCCTATTGATTATTTCAACTTGGCTTCTACTTGTTACATTCATAAGATTTTGCAAATTAATAAAGTACTAATTTAACAATTTTTAATGAATGAATTGCATTTTTTATTGTAAAATCTTATCTAATTCGTTATAACATTTTAATTTTGTAATACATCATTCTTGAATGAAATAAATTACAAAAGTGTATTTATTTATGTAAAATTGAAAAATATGAAATTAAGACAAATGAGAATTATTGCCTATACTTTTTTAATGTTAGTGCTTACTGTCTCGGTAGCATCTGCAAAAAACAAGTATTTTTTCTGGGAAGTTTCAACTGATAGTACCAAGGTTTATCTATTTGGTTCGATACATATTGGCTCTAAAGATTGGTATCCATTTGATAAGCATATCGAAGATGCTTTTAATACATCAGACATCTTAGCAACAGAAATAGATTTTAACACAATGGACGATGCAACAAATGCTCTAAAAAGAGGAGTTGCAACTGATACTATTCCATTGGAGAAAAAATTAAAACCAGATAATTATAAATTTGTACAATCCAATCTACTAAAGATGGGATTTCCCCAAATGGCAATTGATAGGTTGCGTCCTTGGTTTGTGGCAATCACAATTCAAGAACAAGTTATGAATAGCAAAGGTAAATATGATGCACTTTCGGGAGTGGATATGTATTTCAGTCGTTTAGCGTTTGATAATGAAAAGAAAACTATGGGTTTGGAGGAAATGGATTTTCAATTTAGCCTTCTCGAAAAGATTGATGAATTCGCTGATGAATATATAGAATCGATAATTACCGAAAAGCAAGATGATAAAAGTATGGATACTTTAGTTACAGCATGGCAAAATGGTGATGATAATACCATTGATGAAATGATGAACAGAGGCTACCAAAGCGAGAATTTAGTGAGTTTATTTGATGATATTATATATAAGAGAAATGAGACTATGGCTATAAAAATTAGTGAATTACTTACCAAAAAGGAAAAAGTTTTCATTGTAGTTGGAGCCGGACATCTTGTTGGCGATAAAAGTATAATTAAAGAATTAAATAAAATTGGAAAATATAAGATAAAAAGAATATAAATTTTTAAATTTCAAAATTTCAAAATAAAAAAAACTAAAGAGATAATTATGAAATTACAAAACAAAACTACACTTATTACAGGTGCTTCAGCAGGAATTGGCAAATCTTGTGCCTATAAATTTGCCGAAGAAGGTTCGAATTTGGTTTTATTTGCTCGTAGAACTGATATGTTAGAATCAGTTGCAAAAGATATTGAATCAAAATATGGCGTAAAAGTCTTTTATTCCAAATTAGATGTTCGAAATTTTGATGAAGTGAAAACTATGATTGACTTGCTCCCTGAGGAATTTTCAACGATAGATATTCTGATAAATAATGCAGGGAAAGCATTAGGTTTAAGCAAATTTTATGATGCAGATTTGGAAGATTGGGAAGAAATGATTGATACTAATATCAAAGGTTTATTGTATTTATCAAGAGTAGTAGTACCGAAAATGGTTGCACAAAATTCTGGATTTATTATCAATATTGGAAGTCTTGCGGGTCACGAAGTATATCCAAATGGCAATGTATATTGTGGAACAAAATCATTTGTTCGGGCAATATCCAAAGGAATGATAATTGACTTGAATGGCACAAATGTTAAAGTAACGAATATCGACCCAGGATTAGTAGAAACTGAATTTTCGGAAGTTAGATTTCACGGAGATAAGGAAAAAGCAAAGGGAATTTATTTAGGATATACTCCACTAAAGGGCGATGATATAGCTGAGATAGCGATTTTTGCAGCTACCCGACCAGCACACGTGCAAATTCAAGAGATATTTGTAACGCCAACAGATCAGGCAACTGCTACCATAGTTAATAAAAAAATGTAATATTTTTTTGGGTGGGGCAAGGGGGAGGCTCTGAAATAAAAATTCCCACTCAGTGAGGGGGACGAAGGGGGAGTCTCTGATAAATTCCCCCTCAGTGAGGGGGAATTTGTAGGGAACAGGCATGCCTGTTCCCTACGGGAAG
>DYPF01000248.1 GCA_020720105.1 Chloroherpeton thalassium | reverse complement strand
GTTTGTTACATTTCCACCGCTTGTTGCAGTTGTTGCGGATATTGAAGTTGCAGTTGCCGTGGTAACTGTTGCAATTCCTGGTGAAGTTATGAAACTGATTTCATTGCCATAGGCAGTACCTGCTGTATTGTTGGCATAGGCCCTTACAAAATAAGTGGTGTTTGCATTTAAACCTGTAATATCGCTGGTATAGATTCCATCGCCTCCACCATCGCTTGTTTTATTCCCGTTTATGTCCGGATTGGTTTCTGTACCCCAGCAAACACCATGTACAGTTACTGTTGCATTTCCATCATATGTAATATTGCCGCCACTTTTAGCAGAAATTCGAGTAATTGAAGATATTTCAATGGTTGTTAAAGTGGGTGGTTCATGGCTTGCCGTTGTAAAACTGATTGTATTACCGTAAACTTCACCACCTTTGCCCTTTGCATAGGCTCTGATGTAATAAGTTGTTGAAGGCAGCAGGCCAATTATATCAGTTGTAAATTCTCCAATGGTATTCATGCTTCCCAAATTGGACTTTGAGTCGTTTGCTTCCAGGCTTGGGTTTTCACTTGTTGCACTCCAGCAATGGCCATGATCATTTACACCATCACCATAATCAACAATTTCACCACTAATTTTTGCCTTTGTTGCGGCAACATCAGAGCTTGTACCTGTTTTAACTGAAATAAATTTTTCTGGCTTTTCGCATTTTGCAAAAAACAAGATGGCTATGATTAAAATTAAGTATGTATTTTTCATATTTTCTATTTTAAAAGGTAAACATTTTTGGTCAATGAACTGCTTTCCCAGGGCTGTTGTTGTTTATTCGAATCTTCAAGTACCTTAATCCGTACATTCATAAAAATTTCGAAAAGGCTTAAGTCAGATCGTTCTATATATTTTAAAAGTGCACTGGTGTATAAACCGTTTTTACCGCTTCCATCGGCTGCTGTGTTCCCTGGTTGAGTAGCATAGGCAACAAGGGAGCCAACAGGTGCATCCATGGTTGCAAGTCCGCGGCCTTTTGTGCTTCGGGTCCAGCTTCGTTCAAACGGATTGTCGCGGCAGGCATCCATCACTATAATATTTACTTTGCTTTCGGCTGATTCGAGTTTGGCTAGAACCAAATTGGCATCCAGACATGAAAACTTCACCTGGTTTTCTTCCTTAATGTTGGCATCAACAGGTATCAGGTAATTATTCCCGTTTACCTGTACACCATGTCCGGCATAATAGAAAAAAGCAATATCCGCGTTTTTAGCTTTTTCCCCAAATCGTTCTACTGCCAATCCCAAAGGTTTTTCATCAGCGTTTACCAATAGTTCAACCTCAAAACTAAGACGCTTCAACGCACCAGCAATATCGCTTGCATCATTTTTAGGATTCACCAGTTTATTGCCATTCTTATAATCAGAATTACCTACAATTAGTGCTACACGTTTTTGATCAATTATTTTACTTTTGAAAATGATTGACCTGGTTTCTGAAATTGTAGTACCTCCGCTGTTTCTTGCAAGGATATAAATACTGTTGCTATCGGCCTGAAGCTTCATTTTATATTTGATAGTTATATCGTTGCCATCCTTCTCCTTTTCAATTAAAGTAAAGCCTCTGTTCAATTTACCGTTAATATATACTTGTACTGTATCAAGAAGAACAACAGACATGATTTGAAATTTAATTTCAACTTCCGGTATTAACTGTGCACTTTCCTTTTCCACAGGGTTAAGCCATATTATTTCAGGTTTATTTGGATCCTTTTGTGCACGAATTATTTTAACTTCTGATTTCAGCTTTTCCTTTTCAGTTTTGGCAGTTATATAAACTTCGTTTAATCCTTCCAGAAGGTTTATTTCTTTATCGATATTTACCCTGTAATTAGAACCAGCATTAATAATTTCGAAATCCTTGTCAGATATACCATTTACATTCAGCTCAACTTCAGTAATTGGGTTTTTGCTTTTTACAGAAGAAATAATTCTGGTAGTAAGCTTGTAAATATTGGTATCGCTTTGTGTGAAGTTTTGCCAGGTAATAACAGTGTTTCTTTTTTTTATTGAAACAATCATTGAATCGCCGGTTATTTGACAAATCGAAGAAGATATGAAATATAAAATCAGTAATAAAGTAATAATTAATGTTTTCATATATAAAGGTTTAGAATTTAATAGTGCGGATATAAGTTAAACAAATTCCACCTTTTTGATAGTTTATATAAGCAAGATTATATTTTTTGTTATACAGCTTTGACAATAAGAAATTTGTTGCCAACAGACCAACACCTGCACCCACAAAAATTGCTGACTGATTTTTAGCTGCGACCGATTTATCATAATAATCCTGCCTTAGAATTGGATCATCGGTTTCATTTTTATATTTATCGTAATTGTTGCTATAGTTATAATATTGATAAGCGCCTGTAAGAACGCAGGCGTAGGATATTGTTGCAAGTATTTTACTTCGGCTATTAAACCCTGGTACAAATGCATTTTGAGGTTTCATTTTCACATTTGATTCAATAATGTTTAGAATTGGTACAACAGCACCCTCAAGTTCATCAAGATCTTGTAAAACATCCCAAATAATTTTATGATTACCAGCAGGAAGCAACTCTAACGAACCTGAAATTGATTTTGGGACGATTAACCTATCCCCAATTTTGAATTGAAGTTCCAAAGTCAGTTTCTCATTTTTAGAGGTATTAGAAATAGAGAAACTCACTTCAATTTTGTCGGAAATTGTTGTAGATTTTAAATTTTCTATTTTAGCTTTAGTCTGCACCTGGGCATTCAGAAAAACTGCCCACAAACATTTCAGGAGAATTGTGAGGATTCTTTTTTTCATGGTCTTTTAATTTATAGGTTTTAGTAGATTAGTATGCCAATTAATCAATTGGAAAATTTTACTAAATTTAATCAATTAAATGATTACATGTATAGGTTCAGTTGATTTTTTTTCTATTTGAGTTATCTGTTCAGTTAATCTATTATAAATTAAGCATATCTATTGCGGTGGTATCTTAGTTTGTGCTCAGATATTAATATTTAATAGATGTATTGATTATAAATATTTCGATCAAAAAAATAGCAAGTAATGTAACTTATTCCATCATCCATTTATCCTTATTATCTTCTGCCTGATTAGCAATAATGGTGTTTGGGTTTGATTTTCCCTTTTTAATGTCAATTCTTTAGATATCGTTATGACTGGAAACAAAATTTACAGCTCTTTATTGACTGCATCTTAATATAGGTTTATAATGATTATACGATAAAATATTGATGCATTTAACCCGGATTAAGCAAATGAAAATGCGTAGTCGATTAGTAAATTGTAATTCATCATTTTGCTGAATGTTTCAAACAATTTACTTCAAGTTAACATTTTCACACATAACGTCCATTAGTAAAGTTATGCGCATAATTAAAGCCATAATTAAGATTAGCCCTGATTGATCTTTTAGACCAACTTTTAA
>DYPF01000247.1 GCA_020720105.1 Chloroherpeton thalassium | reverse complement strand
GGAGAACTAAACGAATACATTGAAAATGTTCGCAAGGCTCACGAACAAAAAATTGACTTGGCAAATCCCGATGAAGTGATTCACGCAGGTTGGGATAAAGACAATTCTAACAAGGCAAACGAAATCATTACCAGTTTTTCGGAATGGATTCAAGAGAACAAAGACGAATTAATGGCTTTACAAATTTTTTATAACCAACCCTACCGCCGACGTGAGTTGACTTATTCAATGATAAAAGATGTTCTGGAAAAACTCCAAAACGATAAACCTGGGCTTGCTCCTTTAATTGTATGGAGATCGTATGAAGCTTTGGAGCAGTGCAATGGTTCTCCAAGAAACGAACTTACTGCCATTGTTTCATTGATTCGCAAAATCAGTGGATTGGATAAAACATTAACGAGTTATGACAAAATAGTGGACAAGAATTTTCAGGACTGGGTATTTAAAAAACAAGCCGGGGCAACCAAGTTCAATGAGGAACAAATGCAATGGCTGAGAATGATTAAAGATTATGTGGTTAATAGTTTCCATATTGACAAAGACGACTTTGATTTAAACCCATTCAATGCACAAGGTGGATTCGGCAAAATGTGGCAATTGTTTGGCGATAAGACTGATGATGTTATTAATGAATTAAATGAAGCACTGGCAGCGTAATGTTTAGTATTTTTGCATAACAGGATATGTTAAATTAAAACAAACATGAAACCGGCTAAGTTAATACCTGCACGGACTTTAGAAATCGGATATTTTGTTCGAGAACAAATGGAATGTAGAAATTGGGACGTTAATATTTTGTCCAACAAATCAGGTATCCGCCGTTCAGAGTTAACCTTATTGTTAGAAAACGGCAAACATCTTACAAATGAGACAGCTTATGCATTAGCAAACGTTTTTGGTTCTTCGTATCAGTATTGGATGAATTTGGATTCAAAATCAAATCGAAATACAGAAAACCTATGATTAGTAATTGTTTTATTATTAAAGAAATAGCTGAAGGTGGTCAAAAGAAGGTTTATCTTGCTGAACATCCCAAAGTAGGTAAAGTTGTAATAAAAAGGGGCGAAATCAAAAGTTTTACCTCTCTCGAAAGAATTAAACGTGAAGTTGAGTTATTGACTGAGTTAAATTCTTCTTTCTATCCTGTACAGCATCATTTCAATATTGATGTAAAAACCAAAGAATTCGAAATTGTTGAAGAATATATTGAAGGTGTAGTTTTAAGGGAAAAAATACACGAATTTCAAACAAGTAAAGAAATATTTAAATTATTCAGTTCATTGGTTGAAGGATTATCATTAATATGGGATAAAAATATAGTACATCGAGATTTAAAACCAGAAAATATTATTATTCGCCCAAATGGAATGCCCTGTATAATTGATTTAGGAATTGCTCGTTTCCTTGATTTAGAATCTCTCACAAGAACTATTTCACCCATGGGACCCTGTACACCAATATATGCAGCACCAGAACAATTGACAAATAACAAGGCTTTAATTGATCCCAGAACCGACTTCTTTGGATTAGGAATTATTGCTCTTGAACTATATTTGGGAGTTCATCCCTTTGACCCAAACTATGTGGGCAATAAGTATTCTATTGTAGAAAACATCATGCAAAACAAATATGTTGTACAAACTGACATTGTCGATATAGATTCAGCAATTGAAGAATTTGCACTTAGAACACTACAATCACAACCATACAATAGATTTAGAAATTATCAGATGTTAAACGCTTTTATAAACACGCAAATTTAATATGAAAGTATATCATCAAACAGGTCATAACCTAAAATGGAATATTGATAGTTATAAAGAAGGAGTCGGAAATGGATTGATTTTTTCTCCTATTAATATTGACGCTGACAAACTTTTAAGAGATACAGAAATAGAAATTAAGAAAGTTAGCTTTTTAGATCCACAACTATATCTTTTAAATCAAGCAAAAGGATCACTTGAAACATATCCATTTTTTCCAGAAAACTTAAGGTCTGATTTTTCAACCCCTGATTTAGATAATGATAATTTGATTCTTGCAGAACTTTGTATTAACTATCAATTACAAAATGATTTCAAGTATTTAGTTATTCCTACAAAATACAATGTTGAAAATCCAACAAATTATTTGATACAATGCACTGATTATTTTGTTTTACCATTTTGCGAATTTGCCAAACAAAAGCAAGCAAATAAAAAAATACTTCTTTCTGTAATTATTAAGGGAATAATGCTGACAGATGACGATAAAAGAAATGAGGTATTAAACTGGATTACTGGTCATCAAAATGTGGATGGTGTTTATTTGATTTTTGAGAATAACTTTGCGCCCAAGCAAATAAAAGATTTTGATTATCTGTTGAATGCGCTAAGACTTATAAAAGTGCTTAAAGACAACCTAATGGAAGTCCATATTGGCTATTGTAACACCGAAGCCCTTCTATATAGTATTGCAATGCCAGATTCTGTAACTATTGGCTCATACGAAAATTTACGCTCTTTTGGTATTAGAAGATTTCAAGAAACAGAAAATGGTCCAATGCGTTCTCCTAATGCCAGACTTTATAGCAGTAAATTACTTCAGTGGGTCGATTACGGTTATATTCAACCTATGAAAACTTTGGTAGAGAACTATTCTGGATATTTTGATGAATCTGCATATAATCCGCTTACCAATTTTGAACCTGATTACAATTGGCAATTTAAAAAGACTGAGCCGTACAAACATTATTTCTATGTATTTGATAAGCAAATAAAGGAATTGCAAGAAAATCAAACAGATAGAATTGTAGGACTTAAATCGACTATAAAAAATGCAATAAGTTTGTTTAATAAAATAGAAAATGATGTACTTTTAGATGAAAATAGTGATGGCTCTCATTTGCCCACATGGTTCAATGTAATTAATGCTTTTCAAAAAGAATTAAACAAATAGTATGTTTACCACCGAACAAGAAATGTCGTTATTATTTGAGAAATTTCTGAAATTGAATTTTGGAAATACCTACATCAAAGAATGTCAGGGACTATTTGGCGTACCTGATTATGTTTTCTATGCCAAACAGAATCAGGAATTATCGATTATATCATTTGAATTAAAACTGAAAGATTGGAAAAGAGCTGCCAAACAGGCATTTCGTTACAAGAGTTTTTCAAACATAGCTTATGTTGTGCTTTCGAGCAAAAGTGCCAATGCTGCACTAAACAACATTGAACTTTTCGAGAAATACAATATTGGTTTAGCAAAGTTTGATAAAGAGAGTGATTTTGAAATTTTGTACAAACCTGAGTTAGGAACACCATATTCTGAAAACTTAAATCAGAAATTGCTTGATTCCATTGGCTCAAGTCGCAAAAAATCAAAAAATGTAGAAACTCTTTTCAGACCAATAACTATCCATGAAACAGCAATCTAACGAAAATAATATACCTAAACATTGGCAACTCAAAAAACTGGGAGA
>DYPF01000246.1 GCA_020720105.1 Chloroherpeton thalassium | reverse complement strand
TTTTTGGTAAAATTCAATTTATATAAATTTTGTTGTTGTTTATTCGTTTAACTAATATTATTATATATTGTATTTCTAATAATGATGAAAAATAAAATTTCAATAAAATCTATTTTACTAATAATTGCACTCGGTTTTGTTGCTTTTGGTTGCAAAGAGTGGGGTAATTTTACCACATATTATAATACTTATTACAATCAAGAGCGGTTATTAGAAGAATCTGAAAATGAATTTTTCTATCAAACAGAAAAGAAAAAAAATATTCCACGCGTGATTGTTCCCGATTCCAGCTTGTTTAATTCAAGTATTGACAAAAATCTTGTGCCTTCCTATATGACTGAATACGTTATTTCTAAACAGCAAAGACAAGGTGTGGAGAAGCAATTAGATTCGATTTTACAGAAAGGTTCAAAAATTATTCTTCGTCATCCTAAAAGTGATTACATCGTTAAAACTCTTTACAATATAGCATTAGCATACTATTACAAAAATGAGTGGTTGCCGTCTCAAGTCAAATGTGCAGAAATAGTTGATAAATATCCCGAAGACCAATTAGCTCCTGATGCCTTGATTTTATATGCAAAATCTCTATTAATCCAAAGAAAATTCGAGCAAGCCGAAGTAATGCTCTCTCGAACAGTTGATTTGGCTTGGGTGTTGAAACGCTTTGATATTTTATCCGAAGCATTTAGGTTGCAAGCTGAAACCCGATTATATTTGAATGAGTTAGAAGAAGCATTAAAGCCATATAAACAAGCAATTATCCAAACAGACGATAAAACACAGAAAGCCCGCTGGCAATTGGATTTATCTTTATTATTATATCGCATTGGAAAATTTGACAAAGCAATTTTAGAATTTAGCAAAGTTTATAAATACAGACCTGATTATATTACCACTTTTGAAACCCAAATCTACACTGCTAATTCTCTAATATTTTTAAACCGATTTGATGAAGCAGAAAAAATCATAGAAAAATTAGATGATGACGGCAAATATGATGAGTGGAAATATAGCATTTATGCAAGTAAATTATTACTTGCAGAGCATCAAGGCGACTTGGATAAATACAAAGAAATTGAAAAAACAGCTGATTCGCTCTATCCAAATAATCCTGCATTGCTTGCATCATATTATTTGCGGGGAAAATCACTTTACGACTCGAACGACTATAACAAGGCTTTGCAATACTTTACAAAAGCAAGAATAACACGAACTCCTGTGTTTAATTCTGCCAATCAAATTCATGCAGCACTAAACAATTGGAAACTAAAGCATTCGCAGATTTTAACCGCAGAAAATTTGCTTAGAACTACCAATACATTAACTGATTCGGCACGGGCGGCTTATGCCAAGAACTTATTTGAATTAGGCAGACTACACGAGCAGCTTGGCAATAAAGATTCTGTTGAGTTTTATTATAATAAATCAATTAAAAATGCAAATATTGCCAATCCCGAAAGTGCTAAGTATATGTATGTATATGCTTTGAGTTTGCAGAAATCTGATTTACAAAAAAGTGATTCGCTAATGGATTTTGTTGCGAATAATTATCCATTAACCGATTATGGCAAAGATGCAATAAAACGAATGGGTTATACTGACGCATTTGTAATTGACACGGCGGCAGATTTATTCAATTCAGGCACTAATTTAATGCAAAATAAAGAATATAATTATTCCATATTGCAATTTAGTAAATTGATAAATGAACATCCAAATAATAAATTAGAACCACGAACTTTATATTCGATTGGCTGGTTATATGAACGTAAATTGTTCAAATACGATAGTGCATTGTACTATTACAAAATATTAGTTGATAAATATCCTAATTCAGAATATGCAAAAGATGTGAGATACTCTGTTGATTATTTAGCAGTTATGAATTCGGGCGAGGATATTCCTGACCATCTGAAAGAAAGAAAACAAGAAAATTATGTACCACTTTTCAATCGTGAAGAAGCACTAATGCCACCACCAATGGTGAATAAACCACAAGTTGAGCACAATTTAAATATGCAAGACATTATAAACGACCCAAAGCAATTATTAAAAGGTGCTCAGAAATTTATGCAAGATAAGATAGATAAAATTCAAAATTTTGACCCAAATTCGCAAATAGACAGCTTGAAGAAAATTATTTCTTTAGATTCGTTAACAAACATTAAAATTGATAATTTAGAGAAATTAGAAGTAGATTCAACGGAACATAAATAATTTTCCTGAATTTTTTAGGCACAGTTTTTGTGTTATTATTGATAAATTTTTTAGATAATATACACAAGAAATATGGCAAAAAGAATTACAAAAAAAGCGGAAATCATTGAGGAAAAAGAGCTTGTAATAGCTATACAAGACGATGTTGAATCGCTCACCAAACAATTAAATTGGTATAAGTCGTTATTCGAAAAGGCAAGTGATGCTGTTTTTATTGTACAGCCAGATTCGTGGAATGTATTGGAAGCAAACGATTTTGCAGCTCAATTACTCGAAACAAATCGCTCCGAAATCATCGGTACTTCTATTCCCCAATTCCGTAGAATATTCAAACTTTTGAAAAAAAGTAATTCGCCCGTTGTCCTCAGTGAGTTGTCATTGGACACACCTAAAGGCAAAATAATGCTGGAAGTTAGCGCTAAATTTATCAATTTCTACAATGAAGATTTCATTTATGCAATAGCACGTGATGTTGGGGAGCAGCACGCATTAACAGACAAATTAGTGCAAGCCGACAAATTGGTTCTGCTTGGTCAGATAACCGCGGGAGTTACTCATGAGATTCGTAACCCATTGGCAGCAATAAACTTGAACTTACAAATATTGAAGCGTAATCTTGTAGATGATCCAACTTATCAAAAATATATTGATTCCTCGCTTCAAGGTGTTGATAGAATATCCCGAATAATCGAAGTAACTTTGAACTTCTCTCGTCAATCTATGCCAGATGTTAAGCCAATTAACATTAATTCCATTATACCAACAAGTTTGGAATTGGTTGCGTCTGTTTTGAAGCGAAAGGAAATAAAAGTTGAATTGAAATTTGAAGATAATCTCCCAGAAGTTTGGATTGATAATAAACAAATTCAGCAAGTGTTTATAAATATGATAACAAATGCTGCGGATGCAATTAAATTAAAAGGTAAAATTGGAATAAAAACATATAAAGAAAATAGCGAGAAATTCCGCGAACAAAGTTATGTTGTAGTATCGATATCCGACACAGGCGAGGGAATTCCACCCGAAGATTTGCCTAAGATATTCAATCCATTTTTTACTCGCAAGGCAGAAGGAACGGGCTTGGGCTTGCCGATAACACAGCGAATAGTTTATCAACATCAAGGCATAATTGATGTAGAAAGTGTGGTTGGCAAAGGCACAACATTTTACGTAAAACTGCCATTACCAAGAAAATTGAGAGGAAACACAGAATAAAATCTCTTTTATTCTTCGAAATGTGTGTCCAA
>DYPF01000245.1 GCA_020720105.1 Chloroherpeton thalassium | reverse complement strand
AAAATCAATAAATTTATCTTTGCGGATGGGGGGTTCTTTGAAGTTATTAATTTAATATTGTTAATTTATTTTTGTCATATTTGTCTCAAATGACTGTGTTCGGCATAATCATTAATCCTTGAGCAAACTACTCAAAGCTTGTTCGACTAATTTGGTGGCTTATCGACTGTATTAATTGGGCATTAATTTCAAATCAAACTGTAGAAAACCGTGAGGGAATTGATCTAAAATTGTAAGTTTGGCCTTGCCGGGCTGCACCCAACTGAATATGATCAATTTTACTTGAGCTTTTCAACAAAACGACAACAGTCATCATGAAATGGATCTTTGTTTCCCACAAAAATTTAAGTTCTTGGATATTTGCATAATGTTTATTCCTTTGTTAATATCGGATGCACAAAAGATGATTTTGAATAATCCTTTGAGCTATTTATCAGATATGCCTTTGCGCATATCTTTAGAAAAGTATGAGGCAGAATCATATCATTGAGTGCTGTCAAAAGACTAGGAGTATAGTTATTCTGATTCAGGTTCAATGCGGGGTAGACTAGGCAGATACCTGTGGGAATGGGCAAATTCCATTCTATTAGGAGAGTTGTAAGAGCTGCCACGAGGTTGCCTCCGGCTGAGTCTCCAACTAGCACTATTTTTTAGGGCGATGCTTAAAAAATTTGTTTGAAGATGAGGAGAGTCCAAAGATAGGCTTAAAGACAGTCGTACAGTCCTTCAGGAAAGGGGCGATCTGGAGCTTTGCCATAGTCGACAGATATAATTGGTATATTAAGATTATTGGACCATATTCGAGTGTAGGTTTGATGAATAAATGAGGACATACTTATGAACCCTCCTCCATGGATATGAAAAATTAATTATTTTGTTGTTTGCGGAGCCTGCTTAAACATTTTGGTCATGCCTGAAATTAAATTGTTAACTCCCAAAGAAAAATTAGCAAACGAAGACTAATTTTTAGGCCTTGTTTCAGCTATGTCTTTCGATAAGGGGTTGTTTATTTTTCTATCTATCCTGTAGGGTGAGTTGATTCGAATGCGAATGCTTTATTAGTAAGTCTTTTTTAAAAATAGCTGATTTGCATAGATCTAAGGATGGTCAATTATGAAAGATGACATTTATATTTATTTATTTTAATTGAATTTGTTTTTGAAGTATTATTTGAAAATTCTGGGAAGATAGAGGACCTATGAGTATTGAATTGATGGCAGAGACAGGCGAATAAATTACCTAAACTTTTTATTTTCAGGTAAATTCCATATTTATTTGGTCAGTGCGTCTTTAGGTTCAGATATCAAACATTCAGCTTGAAAATGCGCCTATGATTTATTTAAAGCGCATTTGATAACTTTGACTGAAGCTTAATATATATTCATCATTCTTTAGCTCAAAGGTTGATTTTTTTCTGATTTATGTCGATCTATGATACTCATGGCTGCATTGACAACATTTATCTGTATGATGATACTTATTACATTTTGTTTGACTTATAGGAATGATTTTTGAAGTGTTAGCTGATCCTTAAGAGCTATGTAATTGATATAGCCTTTGTTTAATAGTTGTTGCCATCGTGGATGTAGTTGATTAACGGAGAATAGATCATTTAAGTCTGTAACGCAAGCTTGAGGGAATATTTCGCTGATTGTCTTTATTTTTGAATTCTGAATAATGATGAAGCTACGGCTATCTTTATTTTGCTGAGAATGTTATTCAATTAATATTGCTGAAGACTATCATAGTCCTCAATTGACAAATACTATTGATGGTCTTATATAAGTTGTATTTCCTCATGGTAAAAGCGTAGATATTCTGTTTATTTTTTGAATAGGTCCTATAGAATAAAGATGTTGATTGGGTTGGATGTTTCTTATAATGGAATCATGAATTACATTACTTATGAAAAGTTCTTCATATAGAGTGCTGGGAAATTTTAGAATTTTCTATGTTCCAGAATAAACAAAACCATTGTTAACTGCACCTATCGTATTGTCAGTATCTTTTTAAATGATTACAAAGCATTCCTGAACTTATTGGTCCATTTTAATTTCTATTTCTTCTTCAACTACTTATCAATATCTCCTAGCACAATGCATCCAACTTATCCAACATCTATTTTTTCCTATTTCTTCAAGCAACTCAAACTTATTTCCTGTTTTATCTAAGTTTTAAAGGCTCCCATCAAATGACTCTCTCTTTCATGAATGCATAGCCCAATGTACTCGGTAAGTGCTAAGTTGCAAATTAATAATTTTTATCTGGTGTTATCGATGAGAAGTTCGATATGTAGATTTTATTGGAAATTGAGTTCGGGTTGATTGAAGTTGGATGAGCTTATGGTTAGTTCTGTGTATGATTATTTGGCTGTCAGTGATATTTGGGATAGTGTTAGATCTGTGTAGATTTATAGTCTGTCGTCATCTTATTCGACGTAGGCTATTTATACTGGGTCCATTGTTTTTTATATAAATTGAGAAGTTGTTTATCTATGATAATGCAGATTAATATGGAAATTTAATTTATTAACTAAAGTATTTAACTTCACTTGATTTTAATTGTTGAAATTGGCGATAATATTTGATCGACCATTAATGTCATTGGTTTTTTGAATTCAATAATTAAGATGATATGATATTTATGTAATGTTTTTGAGACAGCAAAAAATGAATTAAATTCAAATTAACATTATAAAGATATATACTGAAGACAATGATGGATTGGTTGTGCTTAACAATTATAAGTTGGTTCGTTCAAACTTAAATTCAAAAAGTAATAAAATAATTTAGTGATCATAAATTAATGGGGAATACTGATGCACAATAAGTGCAGTATGTGCTTTGGTTAATCTTATGAATTCAAATATTTGAATTATTTATTTTAATTATTATATTTATTCATGTTCTATCTCATAAAATTCATTCTTTTAAATCAATATAGAGAAAGCCTCTTAGCTGCTTTGAGCTTTGAATACGCTCACGTTGTTGGTAATGATCAACTCTACAAATTTTTGTCTTTTCTAAATAAAGGAAGTGGTACTTTTAAAGTAATTTTGGCATATTTTAGGCGTCGATTTAATCTGTTTTCTGTTTTTGCATATTATAAATATAATAAATGGCATTGAATCATTCTTTTATTTTAAATCGAAATAAATAACCAAAATTCTACTAACTCAAGCAGGACTCCAACTTGGTGAATCTTTGCTAGCCTACATCAAAAATTATAACAGTTATGACCACACTGTAAAATGATGATTGTTTAGAATACATATTTGTAATTATTTCAGAAATAGAAAAATAACAAAAGATATTTTGATAAAATTGAATTTAGTGGAGAGCATCTTAAGTTATATTCGATGATCATTGTTTTATATTTGTCACAACTGTTATTGTTTGTGAATATTTTAATTAAAAAATCATGGGGTTGGGGTTGGGGTTGGGGTTGGGGTTGGGGTTGGGGTTGGGG
>DYPF01000244.1 GCA_020720105.1 Chloroherpeton thalassium | reverse complement strand
AAATATTTTTACGACTAATTGCCAGACAATAGTCAATACTGTAAATTGTTTTGGAATAATGGGAGCAGGACTAGCATTGGAATGTAAATTCAGGTATCCTGAAATGTTTTCTCGTTACGTAGAGATTTGCGATAATAAGCTGCTAAATGTTGGACAATTATATTTATATAAATCGGAAAACAAATGGATTTTAAATTTTCCTACTAAGTATCACTGGAAATTTCCTACTAAACCTGAATATATCGACAAAGGTTTGATAAAGTTTAAAATGACATATAAAAGCAAAAACATAACTTCAATTGCGTTTCCACTGTTGGGTGCCCACAATGGTGGTTTGACAAAAGAACAGTCTTTATCATTACTTGAAAAACATTTAAAAGATATTGACATACCTGTGGAAATTTATCAATATCAAGGTGATGCTCCTGATGATTTATTTGAAAAATTTAAGCTGTCGTTTTTAACTCTTGAAAATTCAAAATTGAAGAACATAACACAATTAACAAATGACAAGATTAAAAAGATTAAGGATATCCTAAATAGTGAAAATCTTTCAAATATGGGACAATTGACAACAGTAAGGGGAATTGGGGAAAGTACGATTGAAAAATGTTTTAAGTACGCAATGAGACCAGATATTAATAACATCCAAACCAACCTATTTTAAATATGGACAAAGAAGAAGCTAAAAGAATTTTGTTAAGGTCTGTTTCAAACTTACAAGAAAGAAGGGGTGATATAACAATTGGAGACCTTGAAGCAGAAGTTATAAATAATGCTTGCTTGTATATTCTGAAAAATCAGAAAGAACAAATGTCAAAGAGCAAGTCTATCGAAGATATGTTTTTAAGTGCTTTAAATTCAACAAAGGATTTTGTCCCCTACGCACAAGCATTTACAGAAGCAGCAATGGAACTTTTCCCAAGTCATTATACTGAAAAAGAAGCAATTCCAGCAACTTTTGGAATTCAACAAAATATTGCTTGGGAAGGAATGTGGGACCATCTACGAAATTACTTCCAAAAAAATCATGGATTACAAATAGATAATGTTGAAACTACTCCAACAACTTTCTATTCAACTAATCACAAAAGATTTGAGAACAATGCTTTAACCTCAGAAAGTGATGTCGAAAGGACTATAAATCTTAGCTTCATTGATGATAAGAAAGAAATAGTTGTAAGCATTGAACCATCCCTTTCCCCCAAAAAAGCATACTTAATTTCAAATGAAAATAGCATAATGAAATATAAAGGTTATGACCCAGATTATCTTTTCATAATTACTCTTGATGAATTTGAAGAAGTAGAAAAATTCACTCTTGAAATGCCGAATAGAAACCTGAAAATTATGTACTTTGAATAATTCAAGAGAGCATATAGTAGCATATAATCAAAATCTCTATCTAAACATTTTGAGAGAGTTACTCTCAAAACTTGAAAGAATTGAAACCTTTATTAAAGGTGTTGGGGAATATGGCAACTTCAATCATATTGACAATCTGACCGAATACTATTCTGAGATTTTTTCTTCTGTCGGGTTACAAAACCAAATACATTTTAAAATTGAAAGAATATACAAATCGGTTTATCTCAGAAATCCAGACCCTCATAATAAAGGTAATTCTTATTACCATTTAACTCTTAAACTTAGTTCAGACGAAATAATTTGGTTGGATGACTTGTATGGCAATTTATTATCAAGGGTTGTAAAATTATATAGACATCTATTTTCTAAAATTGATAACTACTTTATTTCATATAACACCGAGCAACTAGAAAAATACAAATCAGTAATAAGTAAAATAAAATCGGAAGTTGAGAAATTTTTGGAATATACCAAACATCGAGAAATTGAAAATAAACGTGAAAAATTAAGTAATCAGCATTTACAGAATATTCCATTTGGTGGCTTATTCTACACAGCGCATATAGAAAATATAGAAAGTATTTTAAAGTTAGGTATTTTATCACATAACATTGCTCATGAAAAAGGGGTTGTTAATGTTGATATCTCGAATAAACAGGTAAACGAAAGACGAAATCGGATTGAAGCAACATTAGGGGGAAATATTCATGATTTTGCGCCCTTATACATTAATCCCAAAAATCCTATGTTGTATTATTTATGTATGAATGGTAAGAGAGAAAACTTAATTCTGCTAAGTATTTCTCCTCACATATTATTACATGATGACGTTTCTTTTTCTGATGGAAATGCTGCTGTCAGTAGTACAAGGTTTTACAACAATATAAACGATTTTAACAGATTAAACTGGTCAGTAATTAAAGATAATTATTGGACTAAACACCCAGACGGAAAACGAATAATGTGTTCAGAAGTATTAGTAAAAAACACTATTCCAATTTATTTCATTAATTCAATTTACGTGTATAATGAAAATATACTCAACAAAATACTGCCGTTGTTTCCAAATCATTTGGGGATTACAACAGAAATAAACAAAAATCTTTTCTTTTAATAAATTTCGTATGGACTATACATTTCATTTACAACAAGGTCAACAATTGATAGAAAAAAAGGATGCTAATTCGATGAAAAAAGCCCTTGAACATTTCGTTTCAGCAAACAAAATGATTGAAGAAACTGATATTGGGAGACCAAAAGTTTTGTACTTCCTTGCGTTAGGCAATTATTTGTTAGGTAATATTGATAAGTCTTACATGATTGCGTATAAAGCAAAAAGGAGTATTGATATTGCGATAGAAAACAGTATGATTACGATGAATAACATGCGACAAATGATAGGAGAAAATGATATTGACATGTTAATAAAACATCTTGAAGATAAATTTTCGCATATAATTATGTATGTTCCAAATGACGATGACGATTTTGATGAAAATGAATTGGATTTTACTTACGTCAGCAAATTATATGAGACCAAAGAAGAAAAAGTCATAAAAGCGAATTACACTATTAATGAATTGAGTAAAGATGTAATAATGGCAACTTTTGCGGGAATGAATAGAACAAACGATGAGTTAGTATATTTCGATAAATCAAAAGGTAATGTTTTGATGTACGTTCAAGGCTATTTTTCCCCAATGACAGGTGACCAAAGTATTTCTAACAGAATACTCGCCAATAGGATAACAAGTAGAGAGCCAAATGATTTTGTCGATGAAACAAAACATGTTTTAATTGATAGATTATTATTACCTGACTTTTTAAACGAATTTACTTCGCTTGCAAACGGAAAAGAACCTTTTACATCCTTTGGCGATTTTTTTTCAGATGAGATTTTAAAGGATTATTCTGGTTACGATGAAGATATTACAATAAACGATTTAACATTCACAAACCATACGCAGGAAAAATTTCATAAAGTATTCAGCAAAAAATATCAAGACAGAATTTATGAATTAAAAGATGATTACGTAAAAATATTTGAAATGACTTGTGATAATTTGGCAAAGAACTGGATAAGAAATAAAATACTGAAATAAGAAAAACGGCTTATAA
>DYPF01000243.1 GCA_020720105.1 Chloroherpeton thalassium | reverse complement strand
AGTCCAAAATATTTCAATATTGTCATTCCCGTGCAAACGGGAATCCACTACTATAGAGGATTTATGGATTCCCACTTTCGTGGGAATGACTGCAAAGCTGACTTATGAGACAGCCGCCTATATGACGGGTAGAGCAAGCTCTGCACCTACAATTTTATCCAACACCAAAAACCTAACAGCTAATAGCTAACACCCAAATTAAAATGGAATGTCGTCTCCGGAATCGTTTGATTTATCATCAAAATTATCTGCTTCGTACTTGCCGCCTGTATTATATTGACCGTAATTATCTCCGCCAGAGCCACTGCTATCTTTTCCACCAAGCATAAGCAAATTATTAACCCTAATTTTATAGCCATAATGCTTTACGCCATTGGATTCATAATTGTCGTTAGCAACTCTGCCTTCAATTAAAACTTGTTTGCCCTTGGAAAGATATTTTTCTGCTACATCAGCCAAGCCACCCCATATTTCGATTTTATGCCAATCTGTATTTTCCTTCATTTGACCATCTTTGCCTTTATAGCTTGTGCTTGTAGCTATAGTAAAACTTGCTACTTTATCGCCTGATGGTAATGCTCGGACCTCAGGATCTTTTCCTAAATTGCCCACCAGGACTACGTGATTATAACTTTTATTAGCCATATTACCTAAAATTTTAATTATTGAAAATTTTTTACACAAAATTAATAAATTTATGTTAGTTTTAATCGTTATTAGTTTTTTATTTTTAATATTTTTCCAAAAACAATGAGAAAATGGTCAATTGAAGATTCCAACGAGATTTATAATATTTCAGGTTGGGGAAGTTCTTACTTCGGAATAAACGAAAAAGGTAACGTAGTAGTTACACCAAGACAAAACGGACATAAAATTGATTTGAAGGAGATAGTTGATGAATTAACTCTCCGCGATGTTTCTATGCCAGTTTTGTTGAGATTTCCTGATATTCTAGATGATAGAATCGAAACATTGGTTCGAAGTTTCCGTAATTCTGCCGAAGAATACAGCTTCAATGGCAAATACTACACAGTTTATCCAATTAAAGTTAATCAATCCCGACCAGTTGTGGAAGAGATTTTGCGATATGGAACTAAATTCAATATCGGTCTCGAGGCCGGCAGCAAACCTGAATTGCAAGCAATTTTGGCTTTGTCGTCCAATCCTGATGCTTTAATTGTATGCAATGGCTATAAAGATGAAACATTTATAGAATTGGCTTTATTATCCCGTAAAATGGGCAAAAATGTTATAATAGTAGTTGAAAAGTTTAATGAACTCAAGCTAATTAACAAAATTGCAAAGAAAATTAAAGTTGAACCTTCGATTGGATTGCGTGTTAAATTGTCCTCGTCTGGAAGTGGCAAGTGGGAAGATTCTGGTGGTGATAATAGCAAATTTGGATTAAATTCAGTAGAATTAATCGAAGCAGTTGAATATGCCCGTAAGAATAATTTACTACAAAATATTGTGCTTGTGCATTTCCATATTGGAAGCCAAGTAACAAATATTCGTAAAATCAAGAATGCAATCCGCGAAGCCTCACAATTTTATGTGCAATTAACATTGAATGGTTGTAATGTGCAGTTTGTAGATATTGGCGGTGGGCTTGGTGTGGATTATGATGGTTCTCGCTCCTCCAATCCAAGTAGCATCAATTATTCAATTCAAGAGTACTTGAATGATGCTATTTTTGCATTGCAGGAAGCGGCAGATAAGCACAATTTGCCGCATCCAAATTTAATTACCGAGTCTGGACGTTCATTAACTGCTCATCATTCAGTTTTAATTTTTGATGTGCTCGAAAAAACATCTCAACCAAGTTGGAATTATTCATACAAAGTTAGCGAGGAAGACCATCCACACATACAGGAATTATTTGAAATATTGGAGTCGCTCACTCCATCAAATATGTTAGAGAGCTGGCACGATGCTCAGCAAATTCGTGAAGAAACTATAGATTTATTTGGCTTAGGCTTAATCGATTTAAAAACTCGTTCATTAATTGAAAGCTTGTATTGGTCGGTTTCTCGTGAAGTAAATGATTTGTCAAAAAATCTTAAGCATATTCCGGAAGAATTAAAATCACTTCCAAAAATGCTTTCTGATAAGTATTTCTGTAATTTCTCATTATTCCAATCTTTGCCTGATTCGTGGGCAATCGATCAAATTTTCCCAATTGTACCGATTCATCGATTGAACGAAGCACCAAAACGCAATGTATCACTCCAAGATATAACTTGTGATTCTGATGGCAAGATTGATAATTTCATTTGGCAAGGAAATTTTCATCATTTTCTACCTTTGCCAGATTTTTCTTCCGATAATCCACTTTATATGGGCGTATTTTTAATTGGTGCTTACCAAGAAATTCTGGGAGATTTACATAATTTATTTGGTGATACAAATGCTGCACATATTATCGAAACTTCTGATGGCTACGAAATTCAAAAGATAATTGATGGCGAGACAATTGCAGATGTGCTTGATTATGTGCAATATAATCCCAAAAAATTAGTAAAAGATATGGAGTTGTGGGTATCGGCTGCTATGAAAAATGGCAAAATAACGGCAGAAGAAGGCAAGCAATTCCTAACTATTTACAGGTCGGGATTGTACGGCTACACTTATTTAACTTAACCTTGGGCTTACGGCAATGAAAAAGATAGTAAGATATTCGGAAATAATTCAACAGCAAACAATTTCCCAAAGAAAGGAAATTTTTAAAGATGAGAAAATCAACCGCAATCTAATTCTATTGCGAAAGCAAAATTTATTTTTAACCAAAGGCGATACCCTTTTTAAAGATAAAATTACAAAATTTAATTTATATCTTAAAAATACAGAAGTTTCGGCTATTACCAAATTGATTAAACGTCTTCTTCTACAAGATTAATTATTTAGAATTTTTCTATTTTTTTTCTTGATTTTATAAAATACAATATTTTTCTTTCTCAATATTCTTATAATGCCTAAAAGTTGGTATAATTTAGACAAAATTAACTAATAGTTGTTATTTTATTAATCAATTTTTTTGTTAATTTTGTATTAAGAATAAGAAAAATTTTAAATTAAATTTTATAAGGATTAATCAATGAAAATTTATACATTAATTTTCGCAATAATAATAGCAGCTATATCGCCATATTTCCTTGCAGCAGAAGACGTTGTACTTTCTACAGGTAAAAGCTACCTGAATATGTCATTTTACAATTTTGACGAAAAAACCACTAGCACAATCGAACTGAAATCTTGGGACTTAGCATTTGTTGTTGCAGGAACGAACGGAGCAATTCATATCAACTCTGGAGCTGGAACTCAGCTATGGGAAGTAGTTGGTAAAACTACCGAAGATTTTGATAATCCAATAGATACCACAGGAATTACTACTAATAAAGATTTGTTTAAATCTTGGCAAAACTCAGATAGCACTTGGGCAATTGGTGCTTTCAATTGTGGTATGAATGGATTTGATGGAAGTGGAGATTTTGGC
>DYPF01000242.1 GCA_020720105.1 Chloroherpeton thalassium | reverse complement strand
TTTATCAGAGCCTCCCCCTTCGTCCCCCTCACTGAGTGGGAATGTTTATCAGAACCTCCCCCTTCGTCCCCCTCACTGAGTGGGAATGTTTATCAGAGCCTCCCCCTTAATCCCTTCAGTGAAGGGGAATAATGCATTCCAGCCTTCCGAAAGTTTTGAACTTTCGGAAGGTTAAAAAGAATATTTATCAGGACAGAGCAAGATCTGACGTTACAGAAAATAAAAATAATCAGTAGCCCACAAATAAATTCGTGGACTATAATTTCATTGTGAATGGGAATGACAATATTGAAATATTATTGACTTATGAGACAGACTCTTTAAAATTGATGAATTACGTGCTTAACTACACCTTGTATATAAAACGATTCTTCGGGGTAAATTTTAATTGGCATAAACTTTTTATTTGCTGCTATCAAATAAACTGTGCCATCAATAATTCGGTATTCTTTAACTAAAGTTTCGCTACCAATTGCAGCAACAATAATATCCCCATCTTTAGGAAGGCTGCGACTATCCACAAGCAAAATGTCGCCATTCATAATATTTTTATCTATCATACTTTCACCATTTACTTCTACTAAAAAGTAATTCTTGGGATTACCTTTTAGCAAAGAGTACATGCTAAAGTCCGACACGTAAAACTCTTCAACTTTAAATTTTAAGTTTGAACTCATATTTATTAATGGTGCTTCGAAAGAAAATCTGGATTTAATGTTACGTTTCTCAATAACTTTCATTAGTTTTTTCATTATTATTTCTAATTTTAGGGCAAATATTATGCCATTATGCAATTATTAATAAGAATGAATCAAATGAGTAATAACTCCAACAAAATCCAAAGAATCAAAAAAATCATTATTTACTGGTAAATATTGTCCCGAAGGAGTTTCTAAATATTCGCTTCCATCAAATATTCTATATCTGCGAATTGTTAAATTTTTATTAATTTGAACTAACACTAACTTATTATCAACTGGATCTTTATATGAATCCACTATCAACATATCGCTATCTTTAATGCCTTCAAAGTTCTTGGCATCACCAATAACTCGAGCAAAAAAAGTTGAATTTGGGTGCTGGATTAAAAGCGTGTTTAAATCGATTTCTTCCTCTACTTCGTCAGTAACTGGAGCAGGAAAGCCCGCCGATACAGTACTTGAGTAGAAAGGAATTTTTACGTTTTGGTAATCATTATTGGCAAAAGAATAAATTTCAATTCTTTGCATATATCCCCCGAATAGAATTGATTTCTAAAAGTGCAAATTAACAAAAAAAATCTAAATACTAATATTTTTTTGAATATTTTTTGAATATATTATTATATTTATTTCTTAAATATTTTACTTTTTGTTAAACTTTAAAGCTAAATAATTTGTAATTTTGTAAATAATTAAATATTCAATTTATGGACGATTATCACAGTTGTTTAAATATTTAGAGGATTGCCCTTTGTAGTCCTCTATTAATCCTTACGGAGGTTTACAATGATAAATTTTTTAGTTAGCAATTCTCACGGCTTCGAATATTTAGACGACTGGCAGAAAAATTGTTGGATTAATGTTGAATGCCCAACCAATGAAGAGATTGACTTTTTAGTAAATCGATTCGAAGTACCAATCGGATTTCTAAACGACACCGAAGATGCCGAAGAACGACCACGTATTGAATACGAAGATGAATGGTATTTTATCATATTAAGAATACCCATTAAAATTCTTGGCGAGAACGCTCCCGCATATTCCACTGTTCCGCTTGGTGCAATTTGGAAAGAAGATGTGTTTATCTCTATCACTCACTTCAAAAATGATATGGTAGATGATTTTGTTGATTTTGCAAACCGCAAGAAAATTTATGTGCCTAATTATATGGATTTATTCATCCGTATATTTCTGTCCTCATCTGTTTGGTTCCAAAAATACTTGAAACAAGTTAACCAACAAATCAGAAATGTTGAGCAAGAATTAGAAAAATCTATTCAAAATACCGAATTGCAATCATTGTTGAAAATCGAAAAGAGTTTGGTTTTATTTACTACATCGCTAAAAGGAAATGATATTCTCCTCACAAAGTTGAAAATCAACCGCCATTTACGAAATCAATTCGACGAAGAGCTTTTTGAAGATGCCGAAATTGAGTTAAAACAGGCAGAAGAAACAACCAAAATATATAGCGATATCTTGAGCGGGATGATGGATGCTTATGCATCGGTAATTTCGAACAATTTAAATGCAATTATGAAACGGCTCACAACAATTTCAATTATTCTTATGATTCCTACATTAATTGCAAGTTTATATGGAATGAATGTCCCAAATTTTATGGAAAAGAGCAATTTTGCTTTTCTTGGGATCATCACTTTTTCATTTTTAGTTGCATATTTTGGATATAAAATATTCAAGAAAAACAATTGGTTTTAGTTCGTAATTATCAATTTTATTAAAAAATAGACTACATAATTCTTTTGGTTTGGACAATTCCTGACTATTTTCCATAGAAATTAAACGTTTGAAATATTTACCAATAAGGGCTCCTTACCAAAATAAACATCTAAGGCTATCTTAGGATAATAAACTTTTCGTACATTAATTAGTCTATTGTATTCAATATTTTTTATTTCACTTCCTAAATACACTGTCAGTTTGATATTATAAGATCCCGTGTCTAAGTAAATGTGCTTTTGTTGGATTTTTGAACTAAAATTTCCATAACCAAGTTCGATTTTACTGAATCGATTTTTTCAATATTCGAAAAGGAAAACTGGACTGATTGGTTTTGAACAACACTGTCCCTATCTGTTAAAATAACTGGTTCATATTTTTTTAGATTATAATCAATTAAAAATTGATGACCATAATTTGGGATAATGACAATTGAATTTGATGAATTGTGATAATGTATTTGGTTTCTTTCAATTTTTGGAATAGGCAATATTTGGTATTTGAGGGAATAAAAAAAACTCCAATTGAACTGAATCAATTGGAGTTTTTAAAAATAGCTTGGCAGTGACCTACTCTCCCATACAGTTGCCCATACAGTACCATCAGAGATGCGGAGCTTAACTACTCTGTTCGGAATGGGAAGAGGTGTACCCTCTGCTCTACAACCACCAAGCAAAAATTTTCATAGAACTAATTAAGATGCGAAATGCAAGATAGTTTTAGTATGTTGTATAACAACTTACCTGACAAGCTGACGGATTATTAGTACTTCTCGGCTAAACACATTACTGTGCTTACACCTGAAGCCTATCAACCAGGTCGTCTACCTGGATCCTTAAAAGATACCTAATCTTGGGATAGGTTTCGTTCTTGAGATGCTTTCAGAACTTATCCGTTCAGGACTTGGCTACTCTGCAATGCCATTGGTATAACAACAGATTCACCGTAGGTCCTGGCGCCACGGTCCTTTCGTACTAATGGCGGGTTCCCTCAAGTATCTTACGCCCACACTAGATAGGGACCGAACTGTCTCACGACGTTCTGAACCCAGCTCACGTACCGCTTT
>DYPF01000030.1:15203-20939 GCA_020720105.1 Chloroherpeton thalassium | reverse complement strand
TAAATTGAATTATTAGAACCCCTCTATATTTGAACTTCAGATTTTATAAAGCGTAATTGAAGCCAATGCCCATATTTTGTTTTATTTGCAATCTTGGTCCTACGCCCACTTGAGTTTTTACGCCATCTATTTTTTCATAAACTGGTATCGGAATATCGTGGTCGTAAATAAAATGCAAAAATATATTTGCAGAGATATAATCATTCACTTTAAAATGAATCATATTCTCGGAGTTTATATCGATGTTTTTACGATTATTAACATCTGAGTCGGTATAATTATTGAATAGATCTAATTTGGTAATTACTTTGATATTTTTCATTGGCTCGAAAGTGTAATTGATAGTAGTTCCAACACCAAAATCAAATTTGAATGTTTTACCTTTCGCAAGAATATTTCCTAATTCATCATACTTAGCAGGAGTAACGCCATAGGCACCAGCATTTGCCAGATATTCGTTATTCACAAATGTCATTCTGCCAGACAAAGGAGAAAAACTAATTGATAGATTAGTTCTTGGTTTAAAATCAATACCAACACCCGCAATTAAATAAGCTGGAGCAAAGAAGCGAGAAACAACATCTCTATCATTTGGATATTTGTAACCTTTATCAAACTGAGTTTTAAAGTTTACAAACATAGAATAATAATAGTCTTTGATTGCTCTATAGCCCATTTTTGATACTAAATCAATTTTATCTTCATTTTTACGAAATGAATAATTCTCGCTCGTAAGAAATCCATAACCAGCGTCTGCAATATTTTCCCAAATAAAATTAGTATCAACACTTACATATTTGAGATTATAATTGAACAACCCAATTAATGAAATCTGGTTTTCACCACCTTTTGCCCAATTAGAAAGAAGCATCTCGTTTAATAAAGTTGAGAAATTTCCTTTGCTTGACCATATCCCTGCTGAAAAAGATTTTTGAGTGGAAAACAATGTTACAAAAATTAGTATAAATATGATTTTTTTCATCTTTTGATCGCACTAAAAAAGCAAAATTAAGAATATTCAATCAAAACATACCTATTTAATTGATATATTTTTTGGATTTCTTCTCTGTTTATATCGGCATAATTACAATAAAATTGGTAATTTAGTGTTTATATAAATATCAAATTCAATTTGAACAAAAAATGGCAATAGAAAGAAAAATAGAAAAATTAGATTTTGAGAAAGTCTGGCTTATGTTCCAAAAAACAAAGGAAATGTTGGCAAAATCTTCACTTGAAACTGATAAGAAATTAAGAAAATTAGAAACTCTTTTTACATCATACAAATTTATGAAAATATATATAATAATTTTAGCAATAATTTTTTCAACAACTAGTATTTTTTCTCAGAATACAAATAGAAAGCCTTTAGTTGCATACTATCATAATAATTTTTGGCACATTTTAGATACTGAAGGCAAACAAATTTTTAAACCTATAAAATTTGAGTCATTAATTGGATATTCAGAAGGCTTTTTTGCAATTCGTAAGGCAATAGGAAAAGATACAGTACTTGGATATATGAATTTACAAGGACAATTTGCTACAATTCCAAATGTGCAATGGATTAGTTTGTTCAAAAACAATATTGCAATATATGCTACTTGGCAGCCCGGTTTGGAAGAAGTAAAGTACTTTGGGTATATTAGAAATGATGGCACAATATTAACTCAACCTGTTTTCTTGGAGGCAACTGAATTTAATGATGGATTAGCATTTGTAATGAATCAGAAATCTCGTGGATATATTGATACGACTGGAAAATTTGTTAAAGAATTTAAAGTTGGTTTCGGCGAAATTTTCTCTAATAATTTAGCGGTTGTTCAAGATACATCAAGCCATTTTGGGTATTTAGATAAAAATTTCAATATAAAACTTCCAATAATTTATGATTACGCTCACAATTTCCACAATGGGTACGCTCGAGTAGTGAAAGGAGCAAGTTATGGATATATCGATACAAACGGTAAAGAATTTATTCCGACAGTTTTCGAAATGGCATCTGATTTCAATAATGGGCGGGCTTTTATTTCTAATTCACGTGAAATGGATAATACGAAATGGGCAATTATCACAGCTGGTGGTAAAATTCTAAGCGATTACATTTATTCCGAAATTACTGATTATTCCGAAGGCACAGCGGCAGTTTCCATCGATAGCACTTGGTTTTATATTGATCAAAATGGTGACAAAATTTTTGAAAATGAATATGATTTTTGTAGTTCATATATTGATGGTATTGCTTATGCCAGAGTAAAAACTCAAGGCAGTGATTTCCGTCATGGATTTATTGATTTTTCGGGTGAATTTTTGTTAAACATCCCCAAGGAAGCAGAAGTAGTCGTTGATTTAAGAACAAATAAATTAATGTATAAGAAGAATGCCAAAGTAAAATCTACCGAAAATAAGTAATTCAATTATGAAAATTTCTGGTTGGGGCAATTATCCATTTATCGAATCTGAAGTAATAAGTACTAATCAAATATCTACCTTACAGGAATTAATAAGAAGAAAAAATTCGATTATTCCTTCAGGACTGCTTCGTAGTTATGGCGATAGCGGACTGAATGCAATTACTCTCTCAAGTCTGAAGTTAAATAGAATCTTATCCTATGACTATATAAATCAAACAATTACTTGCGAATCTGGTATATCATTTCAAAATTTGAACAATTTTCTAATTCCAAAAGGCTTTTTTGTGCCTGTAACTCCAGGAACAAAATTTATTACACTTGGCGGAGCAATTGCAAGTGATGTGCACGGCAAAAATCATCACAAAGTTGGAACTTTCGGAAATTTTGTTCAATCAATTAGACTCATTCTGGCAAGTGGCGAGATAATAAATTGTTCTAACGATTCAAATCAAGATATTTTTAGAGCAACAATTGGCGGAATGGGATTAACTGGATTTATTTTAGATGCAACATTCAGAGTTGAAAAAATTAATTCAACAAATTTTTCTGTTACTACTAAAAAAGCAAATTCTTTGGAAGAGATGTTCGAATTGTTTAATGAATATAGTAATTATGATTATTCAGTTGCTTGGATGGATACTTCCGAATTTGGCAAGTCAATGGGACGTGGAGTTTTGATTCTTGGTAAGGAGTTAGCAGACAATTCATTAGAGATGTTGCAAAACCCAAAGCTAAGCGTACCATTTATATTTCCAAATCTTACATTAAATCACTATAGTATAAAGGTATTTAATACACTTTATAATGCAATTTCATTTAAGAAAAACGACTTTAAAGCGAATTTTGATAAATTCTATTATCCACTCGATATTTTGTCGAATTGGAATAAAATATATGGCAATAGTGGATTTGTTCAATTTCAATTTGTAGTGCCTCGCGAATATTCCTTTAAAACCATTAGGGATACAATGAATATAATGAAATCATACAGTCAATCTTCATTTCTTACTGTTCTGAAGTTTTTTGGGAAAAGCAATGATTTTTACTTAAGTTTCCCCAAAGAAGGATTTACTCTGGCAATGGATTTCCCTATTCGTAAAAATACTTTTGAAATGTTAAACAAAATAGATGATATTATTTTATCAAATAATGGAAAATTATATCTTACAAAAGACGCAAGAATGAGCAAAGATTTTTTTGAAGCAACTTATTCAAACTTAAATAAGTTTAGAGAGATAAAATCCATAATTGATCCAAATAACAAGTTTTCATCATTACAATCAAAAAGATTAGGCATTTAAGCCATTCATTTAAAAGGAAATATTTAAAATGCAAAATATGAAGATTAAAAACAAGCCAGAAACAAAACTTATAAATAAAGTTTGCTTAGTGATTGGAGGAAATAGTGATATTGCTAAAGAAATTGCCTATAAATTTGCTAAAGATGGATATTCTATTCACCTTGCGGGTCGTTCAATTTCCGAAATGGAAAGAACAGCAAAAGATATAAGCAATAGATTTGATGTTAATTCTCAAGTGTTTAGTTTAGATATTGAAGATAATGATTCAGTTAATAATTTTTTAAACTCTTATAATCAATTTCCTGAAATTGTGATTTTTGCCATAGGTTATCTGGGAAATCAAAAATTGGCAGAAGAATCCACCGTAGAAGCCAATCGAATAATAAATATCAATTTCACTTATCAAATACCAATAATTAATTATTTTGCTAATTTAATGGAATTGCAGAAAAGTGGAAACATCATCATCATTAGTTCGGTGGCAGGACTACGCGGACGAGGAACTAATTACTTCTATGGAGCATCGAAGTCAGCAATGAGTGCATTTGCATCTGGATTACGACAAAGATTATCGCTAAGCAATGTATTTGTAATGTCAGTCCTTCCTGGATTTATTATCACCAAAATGACACAAGGCATAGACGCACCAAAATTATTCACTGGAGATGTTGTAAAAGTAGCAGAGAGTATTTTTTCTGCATTTAAAAGGAAGAAATCTGTTTTGATAACACCTTTTATTTATAGAATTTTATTCTTAATTATCAATAATTTACCAGAGAAGTTATTTATTAAACTAAGAAAATAAAAGTAGATTCAATTTCATTCGTCTTTATTAAACTTTAAACAACAGGTGATATATTGTTCGAACCACAAAAACAGAGATTAGAAAATTATAACCAGAGAATTCTTAAGTTACGGAGGTTTCTTTGATATTGACACCAAAATATCAGAATTAGACGAAAAAGATAAACTTACTCAATCCGAAAACTTTTGGAATGATGCAGACGCTGCAAAAAAAATCCTACAAGAAATTTCAAATAACCGAGACTGGATTAATACTTATAATTCACTTTATCAAAAATATGAAGATATTTTAACAATTGTAGATCTTTACGAAGCCGATAATGATGATTCTCAAACAATAGAGATTGATAAAGATTTAGATAAATTAAGCCAAGAAATAGAAAGTATAGAAATAAAGAATCTATTATCAGGCAAAGATGATGAATGTAATGCAATTTTAACAATACATTCGGGGGCGGGAGGCACCGAGGCACAAGATTGGTCTGAAATGCTGCTGAGGATGTACACTCGTTGGGCAGAGCGGCAAGGCTTCAAGGTGTATTTAGCTGACGAATTAGAGGGAGACGGTGCAGGAATAAAGTCTGCTACTCTTGAGATATTCGGAAAATATGCTTATGGTTTGCTTAAGGGCGAAAATGGAGTTCACAGACTTGTTCGCATTTCTCCATTCGACTCAAATGCTCGACGACATACTTCGTTTGCATCTGTTTATGTTTATCCCGAAATTGAAGATGATGTAGAAATTGAAATTAACCCAGATGATATTGAAATGGATACTTTTCGCTCGGGCGGCAAAGGTGGTCAGAACGTGAATAAAGTAGAAACTGCTGTTAGACTGCGACATATTCCTTCGGGAGTAGTAGTTGCTTGCCAGCAAGAACGATCACAATTTCAAAATCGCGAGAAAGCGATGAAAATGCTAAAATCAAGATTATACCAAATAAAAGTTGAAGAAGAGGAGGCAAAGAGAGCAGAAGTTGAGGGCAAAAAAATGAAAATTGAATGGGGCAGTCAGATTCGTTCTTATGTGTTTCAACCATATACAATGGTAAATGATCATCGTTCAGAACTCAAGAAAACAGATGTAATAGGAGTAATGGATGGAGAAATTGACGAATTCTTAAAGGCATTTTTACTATTGGGCAATTAATAATTAATAATAAATATTCTTTTACAATAATAATTAGATTTTATCTTTTATATCATTTTAATTTATA
>DYPF01000030.1:10873-15103 GCA_020720105.1 Chloroherpeton thalassium | reverse complement strand
CAAAAGACGAGGGTTATGAACTGGGAATGGAAGTCGGTATTGAAAAAGGCATAGAAAAAGGTATTGAGAAAGTTGCCCGAAATGCCATAAAAATGGGAATATCCATTGATGAGATTGTAGAACTCACAGGATTATCAGCTGATCAAATAAAATTATATTTATAAATAATTAATATCATCGATTATATAAAAATGTTGTTGTTATAATTTATGACTCTTCTACTAATTTCAATAGATTATTGATAATCTTTGCCGCCCTTTTACCTGCAATTTTATGAGGTTTAAAAAACATTATTTTATTTGCCTTGAGCCTTTCCTCATTTTTACATAGCGGGTCTTCTAAATACTTTTCAATTGCTTGATAAATTTCGTCAAATGTGCTGATTTGAATGCTAATATCTCGTATCATTTTATGAATTTCGGGGATTGATCTATCGGATTCGGGAACTTTAAATGTAATTATAGGTTTCTGTAAAATACTCGCCTCTCCAATCAAAGAATTGTAATCTCCAACAAAGATGTCTGTTAGTAATATATATTTTGTTATGTTATAATCTGACAAATTTATTGTGTTAGGAATCCTTTTTAACTTATCTATTTTTTCTTGTTTTGTCCAAGTATGATCTGTTAATAGTATATTGTATTTATCGGTTAATTCGCCAACTCTATCAATCCAAACGTCAAGTGCTGATAAACCTGCAATATCCCAAGTAGTAGAAAATAAAATTGTTATTTTATTTAAATCCAAACCCAACTCAGTCTTCATATTAATAATTTGTTCAGCAGAGTATTCATTGAAAAGAACATCATCGATTTTAGGATAACCTATTGCTTTTACATTAAAAATCCCTTTTGAATAAGCTGTTTTAACCTGTTTCTTACTCGAGACAAAATATACATCAAACATCTTGTAATATTTAGAATCGGTCCATCTTTTAAATTGGTATAAACCATGGTCAAATCCCACTTTTATTATTTTATTTACTGGAAATTTGTGGGGATAATGCCTACCCATAATAACTAATTTAGGGAAAACGGGCATTTTTGAATATGCTATATTACGTTCTTTTAAATAAAGTTGTACTTTCTTGTTTTTGGCAACAATTTTTGTATGAGTTAACTATTTATGAATAGGTTTAAACATTTCATAATCTAAAGGGTCGGCACAATAAAAAACTACTTCATCTTGCTTATTAAATATCTTTGCTAAATACCACATTGCAGTATATGGATATTTTATTAGATAATAAGATAATACCCTTTCGATTTCTTTAAAATAAAATTTATGATTAAATGAAATTGACGATTAAGTTATAAACATAATCTTCATTAATTAAATTCATGCAATTGTGATGACCCAATGGGCAAGAATTTCCTCCGTGGGCTGAACAAGGTCGGCACTCTAAATCAACTTCAATCAATTTATCGCCATCTCGATATGGATAGCATCCAAATTGCTTAACTGTTGGTCCAAAAATTGCGAATACTCTTGTTTTTACGGCATTCCCCAGATGGAGAGGAGCACTATCATTGCATACAAGCAAATCTGACATTTTGATTAATGCTGCCGATTCCAATAAATTCAGTTTTCCGCAATAGTTTTCTAAATTCGGATGTTTTACATTATTTTGTATGCTATTGCATATTTGAGATTCTGCTTTGCTTCCTATCAAAAATACTTTAAAGTTGTTTTCAGCTAAATTTTTAGCAAGTTTCTCGAATTTACTCGTACTCCACATTTTCGTAAATCTAACCGAGCCAGGGGCAATAACTATTATTTTTTGATTATTACTTCTGGCTGTTGAAGTAATTTGTTCAGCAAGTTCTATCTCAGCTTTATCAAGAAATATCTCAGTTTCATCGCTAAATACTTCCTCGGAAAATGGCTTTAGATACTGCATCGTTCTTTGCCGTATATGCAGTCCTTTTGGAATAGCAATTCTATTTGTCGCAGACCAAAAATGCCTATTGCCTACCCTTGTCCTTACACCTCCCAAAAGCATCATAAATGCAGTTGTCAATGAGGATTGCAGAGCAATACCTATATCATATTTGTTTTTCTGAAAATAAAATAATAATCTTATAATTTCCGTTATTTTACGAAAGATATTCTTCTTTTTATCGAATGTAAGTATATTATTAATATATGGATTATGTTTTAATATAATTGCTGACGAGGGTATCACAAGTACATCAATCTGAGAATCAGGGAAGATTTTCCTCAAAGCAGGGAATATTGGCGTACTCATCACCAAATCGCCAATAAATGCGGTTTGAACAACCAATATTTTCTTGCTATTTTGCATTTAATAGTTCATCGTATAATTCATCGAATAATTTAATATAATTTTCTATTGTTTCTTTAATATCAAATATTTTTACTTTTTGTAGAGAATTTTGTCCATAAATTTTACGCTTCTCTTCATTATTTAACAATTCTAATATTGCAGATGCTAATTCCTTTGGATCAGATTTATTTACTAAATATCCATTGTAATTATGTTCAACTACTTCGGGAATCCCTCCAACATTTGAAGCTACTATTGGCAAACCTACAGACATTGCATCAAGTATTGAAGTGCCTAAGCCTTCTGATTTAGAAAACAGAGTAAAAACATCAAACATTTTCAGATATTCACCGATATGCTCTTGAAATCCTGCAAAATGAATATATTGTGAAATATTTCGATTTTCTGCTTCTTTTTGAATATTATCTCTTTCTGCGCCATCTCCAACAATAACAAATAATACATCTTTTCTTGTTTGTAAAATTATTTTTACTGCTTCCAAAAATGTAGGGAAGTCCTTGGCTTTATCAAGAGCAGAGGTAGTACCAACTATTAAATAATTATTTGGATTTATTTCTTTTTCTAAATTACAATTTTTTATTATATCGAATCTTTTTAAATCTATTCCATCATATATCATATCGACTTTCTGCTTATTAATATTACTTTTTTCTAAGACAATTTTTATCGCATTGGAAATTGCAACAAAACGATTAATCAATTTGTTTTGATATTTATATTTTGAAATGAATCCGCTTTTTATTGCAAATATAACTCTGCGAACAACTACAATCTTTAACTTTGAGTAAAATATTTTTGCAAGCAACGCAGTTGTTACTGAGTGTGCATTATGGCATACTAAAATATTGTAATTGCCTTTTTTGGCAAATTTAGCTAATTTATATGCTGATAAAATGTCAAGTTCACTTGCGAAAGATAATTCTTGAACTTGGATATTTTTGTTTTTCAAGTACTTAGATATTGCTGAATTGTGCTTAGTAAAGAAAGTTGTTTCAAATCCTTTATCTAACAAACCTTCATATAAATAAGTGGCTTGCCTTTGACCTCCACGCCAACTCATCTCTGTGTCAATATGAATAATCTTAGGCTTAGACATTAATATTTCTTTCCCATATTTTTAGATATTTCGTGAAAACGCTAAATGAAGAGATTATTGCTAAGATTAGACCTTCTCTGCCATCTAAAAATCCTAACTGCAAAAAATACATTTTGAAGAATTTTATCTTTCCTCGTAGAATTGCAATAAATAAATTTGAATTTTTCTTGCTTGATTGTGCAGATAGTTCTGAATATAGTATAATTTTTTGAATATGTGAATTAATTGTTGGATAAGTATAATGTAATATTGTCTCTTCAATAGTGCCTAATTTTCCATTTACAATTACTGATTCGTGGACTTTTGCATCATTAAATCCTGCCTTTTGTTTGTTAAATAGTCTTTTAGGGTAATCTTTGTTCCAACCCGAGTGCTTTATCATTTTTCCTAAGTAAAATGAATTTCTTTTTATAGCATAAGCATCATAGTCTGGATTGTTAAGAATTATTTGAATTTTCTCGGCTAATTCTGTTGTAATCTCTTCGTCTGCATCTACGGACAAAATCCAATCATTATTCGCATAATTTACTGCAGTTTGTTTTGCCTTGCCAAAACCTTCCCATTTATCTAAAGCATATATTTTATCTGTATATTTATTACAAATCTCTACGGTATTATCAGTTGAGCCTGTGTCTAATACTACAATTTCATCTGCAAAACTTAATGATTTTAAGCATCTTTCAATATTAGCTGCTTCATTTTTTACAATAAGAACAGCAGATAATTTGTTCTTATGTTTAATTTGAGAATTTGAAAAAGTTGTATTAGACATTTTTAATCAATTCATAATTTTTGAAACCAAAAGGTTGCTTGCCACCAAATAAAA
>DYPF01000030.1:4609-10773 GCA_020720105.1 Chloroherpeton thalassium | reverse complement strand
AATTGCACCACGCTTCATATATTTGGGATCCCAAATAGTATCGATTATCTTTACTTTTGGGTCATTTATTGAGAGCAGTTCCTCCCGTGTGGCATCATCATCATCGCCTTTTCCGAGTGCAATAACAAATTCGTCAACTATTGGCAAAATTGACTGAACTGCCTGCTTCATAGGATAGTATAATTTTGTTGCATTGCGAGCAAAAGAAAATCCAGATATTTTCATAATTGATTATTATTTCTGCAAATTTGAAAAATGCAAATTACGAAAAAGAAATTAATGAATACGAAGGCAAAGTAAATTACAATTGAGCATTGTTATCTACAAAATTACATTAATTCATCAGACTTCTCGTAAAGCAGGGATTCTTTACGATATAATCGTTATTTTTTAACATAGAATAATCAAATGTTATTACATTAAATATATGTGTAGTGCAGAGCATTAACGCTAAATAACATTAGTAAAAACACACAAATTTTGGTCAACTATTTGTTTTTTGTATATTTATTTTTATTAATTTAGTATAATAAATTAATTCTGCATATATAATAATTAACTTTAAATGTGCTAAAAAATATACTAATGTAATTAATGTTTTATTTGATTAATAGCATTCTTATTTTGTTTGGAAGTTGAATTTATAATTATGCATAATCATATACACGGAATATTGGTAATTAATAATGACTCCGTAGGGAACGCAGATATGCGTTCACTACAAATTGAGGCTTAAGAACAAAAAACAGAACGAAGCAAAATGTATCTATCAAAAATTATGCATAGTTTCAAATCATCAGTTACAAGAGATGTACGAAGAGACTGTAGTGATATTACTTTCGGTTGGCAAAATTCATTTTTTGACCATATTATTCGAGATGATAAATCATTATACAAAATACGAAAATATATAAGAGAGAACCCAATTAGATGGATGATAGATAAAAATAATAATATTTAATCATATAGATTAAGATGAAATTAGATAAATTATATTTTGGTATTATTCCCAGTGTTATTTCCGAAGTAAATTAACAACAAAAATATCACTGGGAACTTCTGCCCAAAAAAGCAATAAATTAAATCACAACAATAATAACAAAAATAAATAAGGGAACTCGAGTATCTCGTGTTCCATATTTTATTATATATATTTTTTAATTAGTTCATCATCTGCTATTTCAGGAATAGTTACTTTTAATAATGGTTGCCGAGCCATTGCTTGTTTGATAGCAAAAGTAGCTTCTTTATTCCTTGCCCAATTCCTACGAGCAATACCATTATTCACATCCCAAAATAACATTGATTCCAAACGTCTTTCTGCGTCTTTTGTACCATCAAGCACTAATCCAAAACCACCATTAATCACTTCGCCCCAGCCAACTCCTCCGCCATTATGCAAACTAATCCAAGTTGCTCCACGGAAGCCATCACCAACAAAATTCTGCACTGCCATATCTGCAGTAAACTGCGAACCATCATAGATATTAGCAGTCTCGCGGTAAGGTGAATCAGTGCCCGATACATCGTGGTGGTCGCGTCCCAACACAATCGGTGCAGAAATCTCTCCATCTTCTATTGCACGATTAAATGCTTTAGCAATATTTATTCTGCCATTTGCGTCAGCATATAATATACGTGCTTGCGAGCCAACTACTAATCCATTTTGTCCAGCTTCGGTTATCCATTTGATATTATCTTCAATTTGCTTTTTAATCTCGTCAGGTGCGGCAGGCAACATATCCATTAGCACTTGTCGTGCTATTTCGTCAGTTTTCTGCAAGTCGCTCGCTTTTTGAGACATACAAACCCAGCGGAATGGACCAAATCCATAATCGAAGTAAAGTGGTCCCATAATATTTTCTACATAAGACGGATATTTGAATTTATCGTCATTCATAATATCAGCTCCTGCTCGGCTTGCTTCCAACATAAAAGCATTTCCGTAATCCCAGAAGAACATTCCTTGCAAAGTAAGTTTATTGATTGCAGCAACTTGTCTTTTTAGTGAATTATGAACATATTTCTTAAATTCATCTGGATTATTTGTCATCATTTCATTAGCTTCATCGTAGCTTAGTCCTGCTGGATAATATCCGCCAGTATAAGGAATATGCAAGGAAGTTTGATCGCTTCCAAGCTCAACTTTAATGTTATGCTCTGCAACATATTCCCATAAATCAACAATATTTCCCAAATATCCAATCGAAATTGCCTCTTTGTTAGCTCTTGCAAAATCAACTCTTGCAAAAAGTTTCTCTAAATCTTCGTAATATTCAGAAAGCCAGCCCTGACTATGCCTCTTGAGTAATGCTTTTGGATTAATTTCGGCAACTATGCCAATAGATCCAGCAATAACTGATGCTTTTGCTTGAGCCCCTGACATTCCACCAAGCCCCGAAGTAATGAAAACTTTTCCAGCAAGTGTTTCACCACTACGCAATCTTTCGGCATTCATTAAAGTAATTGTTGTGCCGTGAACTATGCCTTGAGGTCCGATATACATATAAGATCCTGCAGTCATCTGTCCGTATTGCGATACCCCCAAAGCATTCATTTTTTCGTAATCGTTTGGAGAGCTATAATTTGGAATTACCATTCCATTTGTAACGATAACTCTTGGAGCATCTTTATGCGATGGAAATAAACCCATAGGATGACCTGAATACATAGCTAATGTTTGCTCATTTGTCATTTCTGCTAAATACTTCATAGCCAAGCGATATTGAGCCCAATTTTGAAATACAGATCCATTACCACCATAAGTAATTAATTCATAAGGGTGTTGAGCAATATTGAAATCCAAATTATTTTGGATCATTCCCATAATTGCTGCTGCTTGGTGGGATTTAGCTGGATATTCATTTATTGGACGAGCATAAATATTGTGCTTAGGACGCAAACGGTATATATAAATTCTACCGAACTCTTTCAATTCACGAGCGAATTCCTTAGCCCAAAACTGGTGAGTTTCTGGTTTAAAATAACGTAGTGCATTTTTGATTGCCAGCAGTTTTTGAGATTTATTTAATACATCTATCCTTTTGGGAGCATGACTTATTCCATCTTCAAATATTGGCATATCTGGAATATAATCAGGAATTCCTTGTAAAACTTCTTCTTGAAAAGTGAGATTATTCATAAATTATTCCTTTGTTTCAATATTTGACGTTGTTTCGGGTATATTATGATTTTTCATAATATCATAAAATTGTTCCCAAGTATAAAGTCCAGCATCATGACCATCGCCCCAAACAGGTTGCAAGCCATAATTTCCAGTTACATTAATTTTGGTAAGTTCATTTTTTCCTTTTTGAAAATTATTAAAAACAGGAATTGAAATTCTTTTTTGTCCGTCAATACTTGGCTGTTCTTCACCTTGGCATTCAGCACAAGGACAATTGTTTCGTAAATCTTCTAATTTAATAGTATATTTTGTGCCATCTTTCCAAATAACTTGTATAAGGTTTGGTGATGGTCTATTTATTTTTGTTGGAATTAGATTTTCCATAAATACCTCTTTTAATTAATTCATTCATAATCAATTCGGGGAAATTAGTGCCAATTCCTCGAATTTGATATTCAATAGATTTATTTAATAATTCAATATTATCAACATCATAGCAGCCAATAGGAATTTGATGCATGTTAGCATCATTCACTAATGTGTCGTCCAATTCATTTATTGAGCAAATCACAGCATCGCAATTAGTAAGTGTAACAATTTTAGATGGCAACACAAATTTGAATGGATTGATTATTCCAGCTGTAAGCGACCTTGGTTCTGTTTTTTTCATTACTTGTATAATATGGTAGTCAAACGAAACAAAAAGAGTTTTATTTAAATAATCAAATTTTTCCAAATCATCTAAAACTTTCCTTACAAAAAGCTCTGGATCTTTGGAAAAAGGTTTCAATTCAAGCAATAAATACGATTTATTGTTAATAATTTCTAAACTTTCAGTAAGAGTTGGGATTTTTTCGTTTTTGAATTCGCCACTAAACCACGAACCAACTTCTAAATTATTTAATTCCGAATAATTTATATCAGTAATTTGACCTTTAGAGTTAGCTGTTCTACTTAAATCATCATCGTGAAATGCAACAACATATCCATCTTTGGTAAGGTGAACATCAATTTCAATCGCTGGTATTTCTAATTCAACAGCTTTCCTATATGCAGAAAGAGTGTTTTCGGGAGCATTTCCAGAAGCACCTCGATGAGCAGCAAGCAATAAATTATGCGATAGTACGTATTTTTTAAAACTCTTCATAGTATGAAATACAAAATTACGAAAGTAATTACAATCTATTCAGTTTTTTCTTGCAAATTGAAAGATACATAGAAAGTTGTGCCGTTTTCTTTGTTAGAAATGAAGTTAACCTTGCCCCCTAAGTACTTTTCTGTCAGTAGTTTTACGCTGTACGATCCCAGCCCTCTGCCTTGCCCTTTAGTCGAAAATGATCTTTGAAATAGTTGCAATTGTGTTTCTTTTGGCATTACAGAGTCGTTATGAACCCAGAATCGAATATTTTCTATTACTTTTTGTGAGCCAAAACTTACTGTTTGTCCTTCTTTGCTTGCTTCGAGTGCATTTTTAACCAAATTTCCAATAATTCTTTTTATTAATGCGTAATCGCTACTAAATAATATATCTTCAGAAAATTCATCTATCATTAAAAATTTATTATCGGCGACAATATGCTTTGAATAAATATTATAAACTGAGTTAAGGATATCCGAGGATTTTATTTCTGAGATTGAAACACCTAATTCACCGCTTTCGGCAGCAAGCAATTGCTTTTGTGCATTAATTTCATCAATTAAACTTTCGGAAACTTCAAATAACATATCCTTAAAATCAGTTGCTTCTTCGGGGAAGTCTCTTATCACTTGACTAATTCCATAAATTCCTCCAGCTGTGTTCATTATATCGTGAAAGAAAATCTTTTCTAATTGATTTCTTCTTTTCTCTCCACTTATATCTTGAACTGCAAAAATTGAGTAAATATCGCCTTCATTGTAATAAGGTGTCGCCCAAACTCGTAAGTCTAATGCTTCATTGTTTTCTGTTATAATTCGGCATTCTTCAACGCTTGTATTTCCGGCTAAACTTTTCATAATTGCATTTGCAGCACCACAAATTGAGCAAAATTCTGTAGTTCCACATCTGCCTTCACTTTCGGAAGAATGTATGCAATTCAAAATCTCTCCGGGTCTTTTACCTAAAATTGAAAGTATATCTTTAGTTTGTAATAATTCCAACATTCTTTGATTTGCATATACTGCTTGCCTTTTATCATTGAGTATTAAGAAAATATCTGGAATGGAATTTGCAATTGTTGCAATTTCAGGCTTCTTTAAAAACATTTCATATTTTTCTTGTATAATATTTTTTTCATCTCTTTCAGCAGGAGCATATTCAGTATATAATAATTCTTTTCCCATAATTTTTTCCATTATTTTTCTAACTCATTTTTCATTAACTTAATATTTTCAACTATATTTCCTTTGAAAACACCAGAACCACTAACCAAGATGTTTGCTCCGGCATCGACAATTTCGCGAGCATTTTCAATTTTAATCCCACCATCTACTTCTATTAGAACGTTTGTCCTATTAATTTTGTGTAATTGGTTAGTCAATTTGTCGATTCTATTATAGAAATTCGGTATAAATGATTGTCCGCCAAATCCAGGATTAACTGTCATAAGCAATATAAAATCTGCAAATTCTGCGGCTTCGTAAGCGTATTCTATCGGTGTTAATGGATTTAATGCGACACCTGCTTTTTTCCCGTAAGATTGAATTAACGAAATTGTTCTATGAATGTGAGGGATAGCCTCGCAATGAAATGAAATCAAGTCGCTCCCTAATTCTGCAAATTGAGGTATCAGGCTATCTGGATTAGTTACCATCAAGTGAGTGGAGATTTGCAAGTTTGTTATTGGTTTTATATGCTGTAATATTAAAGGTCCAAAAGTCAAATTCGGAACAAAATGATTGTCCATTATGTCTAAATGTAGCATTTCGGCGCCACCTTCCTCGCAAAACTTTATATCTCTTTCAAGATTAGCAAAATTTGCTGAAAGCAAAGAAGGTGCAATTATATTAATTTTATTCATTACTTTTTTTTACTTTAAATACTATAAAAACTTTTTTT
>DYPF01000030.1:0-4509 GCA_020720105.1 Chloroherpeton thalassium | reverse complement strand
TTTTTTGGTTCGGAGGAATGACGTTGAGGTTTAGTTAATTTATATAATATTTCCAATTCGTATTCCACTTTGGCGAATAAAGTACCTTCGGGATAATTGCCATTTTCGTCTAATATGCCTGCTTCGATTCCAAATAATAATGGAATTGCATCTTCTATCGTTCGAACGGAATAAATATGAAATTCACCTTCTTCCACATCTTTTTGAATTTGTTTATAAAGCATTAAATCCTTTACATTTTGCTCAGGGATAATCACTCCCTGACCTTCCACAAGTCCATTTGCTTTACAAATTTCCCAATATCCACGAATTTTATCATTCACTCCACCAATAGGCTGAGCATCACCTTTTTGGTTCATCGAACCCGTGATTGCAAAACTCTGCTTAATTGGCATTTTTGTAATCGCCGAAAGAAGCACGTAAATTTCGGCAAGCGAGGCACTATCGCCATCAATTCCGCCATAGGATTGTTCAAATGCAATAGCAGCCGATAGAGAAAGAGGGAATTTACGAGCAAATCGCTCACGTAAAAATCCAGAAATAATTAAAATTGCTTTATTGTGGATGCTACCACTCATTGCTGCTTCGCGTTCCACATTAATAATACCAGCAGTGCCAACTCCAACTGTCGCAGTAATTCGAGCTGGCTTACCAAATGCAAAAATTCCATCATTATAAATTGTTAAGCCATTTATCTGACCAACTCGCTCACCTTTGGTATCAACCAAAATATTTCCTTCAAGAATTTCGTTTTGAATCTTTTCGTCAATTAAATTATTTCGGTATCTGCGAATTTCGTTCGCTTTCTCAATTGCAGTTCTATCAATCAACTTTGTATCGTTTGGTGCATAATAAGATGCTTCACGAATTAAATCTGCTAAATCAGAAAACTTGAGGGTTAATTTATTTTGCGAACCTGCTACTTCGCTTGCCCATTCTATAACCTCGCCAACACCATCAGGTGTAAGGTGGGGTAACTTTTCCTCACGGCAAAGTTTTGCTATAAACTTAGTATAATTAACGATTAGTTCAGCATTATTTTCTGTAACATAATCGAATTGAGCATTGATTTTGAAGATTTTTTTGAAACCTTTTTCGTTTTCATAAAGCCATTTGTATAAAGTTTGTCCACCAATTATTATTATTTTTACATTTACATCAATTGGCTCTGGTTTTAAATACGATTGGGATATTTGGAAATACACGTCATAAGGCTGCATCTCTAATTTATTGTAAAGTAATACACGCTTTAAACTTTGCCACACACCACTCTCCATAAACAAATCATCAGCATTAACTATCAAATATCCTTGGTCGGCTCGGAGCAATGCACCAGCCTTAATTTTTGTAAAATCTGTTTTCCAGAAACCACGTTTATCATAAACTTTCTCGATTGTTCCAAACAAATTTGAATAAGATGGAGTAGTTTCAATTACTATCGGTGAATGTTTAACTTCCGAATTATCCAAAATCACATTAACTGAAAATATTGCAAATCTTTCCTCTGCAGTAGGCATTTCTGTTTCTGCAGTTTCACTTGGGGTGGTCTCGTTTGGCTTTAAGAAAAGCACGAGATTTTTTATGATGTGTTCTTTTGCAGATGCTAAATAACTTGTAGTTTTCTCATCAGTAAATACTTCTTCAATCTGTTTAAATGTTGAATTTATTACAATTTCCGAAGTAGTTCTATCCAAATTACTCAAATTTTTCTTGTATTCTTGTAAAATCTTAAAACTTGAACGCGATAAATCGTAAATTTCATTATGCAGGATTTCATAAGTTTCACGGATTTCCTCTGCTTTTTCCATTGTCAGTTTTTGTTCATTTACAAGTTGTTCCAAAGAATTGATGTGCATTGGTTTTTCATCAATTATCGGAAAGACATCAGGGATCATAACGCCTTGCTCGTTTTCGTATTGACCACGAATAAAGCCTTTGGGTTTGATTTTCTCATCAAAAGAATTGATAATTTCATTCTCATTTTTTTGATATTGATCAAACAATTTTCGTTTTGCTGTTTGATATTCATCTTCTTCGAATAGTTTGGGCAAACCTCTGCGAAGATAAATTATTGCATCATCCATAGCTTTGGCAAATTGCTTGCCTTCGCCTTGCTTTAATTTAAGTAATGATGGTTTGTCGGGATTATCAAAATTATTCACATAGCAATAATCAAAAAATTCAGTAGAATAGCCTTCCACTTGCTGTAAAATACTTTGTACAGTGGATAATCTGCCTGTTCCAGCCAAACCAGTTACGAAGATATTAAAACCTTTTGCAGCTACTTTTGCACCAATTTTGATTGATTCAATAGCTCGAGGTTGTCCAACGATTTCGTTTAATTCTGGTATTTGACTTGTATCAGTAAAATTAAATCTATCAATTGGACACTTCCAACGCAGCTCGTTTGCTTGTAATTTACGATATGAATTTGTAATATTATTTAACTTTTCTTCAATAACTTTTTTCTTTGCCATTTGCAATTCCATAAAAAAATTAACTTACTGATTTTTTATCAAATAGCAAAGAAAATAATGCTAATAATTCTCTGAAATCTCTTTGATTTAGATTATATTCCTTCAATAAAATTATTATCATTCAATGTAATTGGAATTTTTGTCATTGAATTATCAATTAAACGAGTCCGACCCATCCAAACTGCAATAAGCATCACAATTTCCTCCCCGGGTAAAAATTCATCTGTAATTTCCAAATTTTCTGCTTTGGCAGTATAAACATAATCAATTTTAAGTTCTGGAACCTGACGCAAAGTAGTTAATATCACAGAATTAATCATTTTGCGACGGCGTTCACCTTTGGCAACTGCTTTTTTGGCTTCGTCGAGAGCTACAAATATTATTGATGATTTCTCTCGTTCAACTTCAGATAAATAACGATTGCGAGAACTCATTGCCAAACCATAAGGTTCACGTACTATAGGATAAATGATTACTTGAATATCCAAATTAAAATCACGAACCAATTGCTTAATTACCAAAGTTTGCTGAAAATCCTTTTGTCCAAATATGGAGACGTCAGCTTTAGTGATATTAAAAAGTTTGAGAACTACAAGTGCAACTCCATTAAAATGACCTGGACGGCTTTCGCCCTCCAGAACATTTGCCACACCCGACATATTTATTTCGGTTGCATAACTCAAGGGATAAATATCCGAAACATCAGGGTAGAAAATATAATCGCAACCGATAGATTCCAAAAGTGAATTATCTCGATTAAAATCGCGAGGATATTGGTCAAAATCTTCGTTAGGACCAAATTGCTTGGGATTAACAAAGATGGTGGCTATCACAATGTCTGCCAATTCTTGAGCGTGACGAACAAGTGATAAATGCCCTTCGTGTAAATATCCCATTGTTGGAACAACGGCAATTCTCTTTCCTTTATCTTTAAGTTCTCGAGAAATCTTTTGCATTTCGGAAGCATTTTTTATTATTTGCATATTTATTTCAAATCAATTTTTGTACAAAATTCAAAATTAATCAATTCTTATTACACAATTATCTATGTAATATTAAATAATTGATTTTTATCAATTTGCTATTCTAAGAATTTCGGCATATTGCTCTTTGGTTAATTGCATTACAGATAATCTTTGCTGCTTGACAAGTGGAATTTCTTGCAAAAGTGGATTTTCTTTGATTTGCTCTAATGTAACTTCTTTTGGCAAGTCTTGATAATATTCAATATCCACAGCAACCCATCGAGCATCGTCAATTGTTGGGTCGGGATAAGAAGTTCGAATTACTTTGGCAATTCCAACGATGGATTTTGTAGTTTGACTATGATAGAAGAAAGCCAAGTCTCCGATTTCCATTTTTTCTAAAAAATTGCGAGCTTGATAATTGCGGACACCACTCCAACAAGTTGTGCCTTCTTGTTTGAAATCATCAAAAGAATATGTTTCGGGGTCTGACTTTAACAGCCAATAATTCATAATTTTCTCCAATAATGCAATTCTGCATTTTATTCCTTCACAAATTTAGCAAATTTATCACCAATTTGAATGAAATATAAGCCGATAGGCAAATGTTCTATATTCATCCGATGACTCGAAGTTATCGGATGAATTGGTTCAGTCATAACACATTCGCCGAAAGTATTGTAGATTTTGATTTCGTTACCTTCAGATGTGCCAAACTTTGAAAGTGTGGCACATCTATCAAGATTTATTTCAATATATTCCGAAACGGGATTAGGATATATGTTGTTTGATAATTCCAATTCAGAAATGCTGACTTTTAAGTCGGTTTTGAACTTAAATTGTGTGCTCCATTCACCCCAACCCGATGAGTTCGAGGCTCTTACTTTCCAGTAATAATTATCTGAGAAATCACCTATTAAACTATCAAAAATAAATACAAAAGACGTATCGGTTAGGTCAGCTTTGCCAAAAAATACTTTATTATCATTGAATATTTCCAAATGATAATTCTTAACAAATGGAGCAGAACTACGCCATATAAATCTGATTGTATCTGTATAAAATAC